>JAKAZX010000226.1 GCA_021826485.1 Pseudomonadota bacterium
GCGCATCCGCATCGGCAGCGCCGGCATCATGCTGCCCCACTACTCCGCGCTGAAGGTCGCCGAGCAGTTCCGCGTGCTGGAGGCGATCGCCCCCGGCCGCATCGACATGGGCCTCGGCCGCGCCCCGGGCTCGGACGGGCTGACGGCGCACGCGCTCAACCCCAATGCCGCGGCGGCGGCGGAGCATTTTCCCGCGCTGGTCCGCGACCTGCTGGCCTGGGTCGGCGGGGAGGAGCTGGTGGAACGCCACCCGTTCCGCAGCATCCGCGCCCAGCCCGCCGGCCCGACCGTGCCGGAGGCCTGGATTCTGGGCAGCAGCGACTATGGCGCGCAGGTCGCGGCGCATTTCGGCCTGCCGTACTGCTTCGCCCATTTCATCACCGACGGCCACGGCGCGGCGGAGGCGATCCGCCTCTATCGCGACACGTTCCGCCCCAGCGCGCGGCTGGCCGCGCCCCATGCCGCGGTATGCGTCTGGGCGCTGGCCGCCGACAGCGAGGCGGAGGCGGAGCGGCTCTATGCGCCGCGGGCGCTGTGGCGGCTGTACCGCGACCGCGGCGTGTTCGTCGCCCTGCCGACGCCCGAGGCGGCGGCGGCGCATCCATGGACGGAGGCCGAGCGGCTGCGGGCGGCGCGGCAGCGCGCGCGCGCCATCATCGGCACCGGCCCGGCCGTCGTGGCAAAGCTTGCGGAACTGGCGGAGGAACTCGGCGTGCAGGAAGTGGCGGTGCTGAGCACCGCGCACGACCCGGCGGCGCGCCGGCGGTCCTACGCGCTGATGGCGGCGGCGGCCGGCCTACGGGCGGAAGACGTCGCGTGCGCCGCCGAATGACCGGCGGGCGCGCCACCGCCGGAACCGGTAGAGGCCATAGGCGATCGCCGCCGCGCCGAGTGCGACGGGAATGAGGGCGAGCGCGACATAGAGCGCGAGGGCGGCCACCGCGATGGCGCCCGCGACCACGGCCACCAGCACCGCGCCCACCAGGACGCGGGTGGACAGCGGCAGCCGCGGCGCGTCGCGGAACGCTCCGTCCGGCGTCATGTCGATCACCCGGCGCTGGCGCGGCGGCCAGCGGAACTCGTAACTCGGCATGGCCAGCAAGTGGCGCGCCGCCTTCGCCGCGTCAACCGGCGCGGCGCCCGGCTCAGAACAGGGGCTTGATCGCCCCGAACACATGGCTCACGCCGGTGGTCGCGATGCTGGGATTGCTACTTGTGTGACAACTGAAGCAGTTGGAGCCGCCGGTCGCGCTGTTGTCCACGCCCTGCTGATAGGTCTCCATGGTGGTGTTGGCGAGCCGGCTGGTGCCGACCTGATTGCTGCTGTCCGGCGCGAAGCCGCCGATCGTCCAGGTCGCGCCGGTCATGAAGTAGTTGGTGCGCACATCGCCGGCCGGCATCATGCCGGCGATGCTGTCGTTGATCGCGATGATCTCGGTGTTCGAGGCCGCCGCGTTGCCGTCGATCGGATTTGGCGAGAGGTTGGCCGCCGCGCCCCAGGCTTTCCAGCGGATCGTGTCGCTCGGGCTGATCGTGAACGGCGGGATGGCGGCGATGTCCGCTCCGGACTCCGCCATGTGCGCCATGTTGAAGGGGCCGGCGGAATTGCCGGCGCTGAACAGCCAGGTGCCGGCGGTGCTTTGTGGCACCGTGGTCAGCGTGCCGCCGCTGTTGACGTACTGGAACGTGGCGTTGGGCGCGTTGCCGGCATGCTCGAAGGTTGCCCAGATCAGCTCGGGATGTCCGGCGGTGCTGCCGACGACATGCATCCCGACCAGCGCGAGCTGCGTGGTCTTCTGCCCGGTCGGCACCCAGTTCGTGCCGCTCGACGTGTTGTAGGTGGGCACCGTCGCGGTGATGGTGATGTAGTTGCTGAGGTTGGGCAGGCTGCTGGCCTCGATCCAGGATGTCTTGATCTCCACGGCGAGCGCGTCGGAATCGACGAAGCTCGCGCCGTGGCCGGCGGCGAAGGTGGTGATCGCGTTCAGGTCGGATTGCGTGGTGGGAAATTGCGCATTCGGGTTGCCCGGTTGAATCTGGCTGTCCTTCAGCCCGGTCAGGAAATAGGCGTACACGTCGTTCACCATGATGGCGTAATAGATCAGCGAGCCGTTCTGCGCCTGCAGCACCGATCCGTCCGCCTGGCCCTGCTCCACCTCGACCACGTTGCCGAACGGGTCGATGAAGATCGGCAGATTGTCCACCAGGAACTGCTGCACCCGCGTCGGCCCGGCGGGCGGCGCGCGGAAGATCGGCCGCCCCGCCAAGGCGTGCCGCGGCGCGATCATCGCACCGGCGCGGTCGCGCAGCAGCACCATGCCGCGCTCGTTGCGCTCCGCATGGGCCACATCGACCAGCGCGCCCGCGGCATTGCGGATGCGGATCTGCGCCGCCGCAACGCTTTGCGGGCGCTCCACCTCCAGCATGTTGCCGTTCCGGTCGAAGATGACCGGCAGCCCGCCGGGGCCGACCTGCGCGGCGCGCACGCCAAGCACGCGAATGAAATTCGGCGTATGCGCAAGCAGCGTGCGGTTGCCGCTCGCGTCGGGCGTGGAAACGTCGAAGAAGCTCGCGGAATCGAGAATGCGTCCGCCGCCGCCGTAGACCGACGGGGCGGGCGAGGTGAGCCACAGGAACATCTGCGCCGCCCACTGGTAGAAGCTGCAGTTCGGCGTGTTGGGAAAGGCCACGCTGTTGGCCGGATTGACCACGCCGTTCAGGCCGGGCGTTCCCGACTGGAACCAGGTGGCGAAGACGGCTGTGGGAACGGTGCAGGTGGGCGAGGGATCGGACGGAATGGTCTGCGCGCTGGCAGAGGGGCTTCCTGCTGTGGCAATGACCCCGAAAGTCACGGTCGCCGCGAGCCAACGGGCGCGAAATTTTCTGTCGTGACGGCGCAATCCGAACATGTTTTCCTCCGATTTATTTATCGTCTTCGTACGTATTTCCCTGCTTTGTCGATCGTTATCCAAATAATACAATAGGCGGACTGCCGGAGAGTAACAAGTCTGTCATTGGCGCAGGCGCTCCCCCCGGCCCGTTCAGCACAGCAGCATTGGCACGCCGCCGCGGTTCGGCTAATCCGAAACGGACCTGAACCCCGGCCGATTTGCCGCGGTATCTGAAACGGACTGATGCCGGAACATAGCGCCGGCGCGGGGAGACGCCATGTTCCAGCAACTCCTGACCCCGGTGGGCGGCAGCCTCGGCCTGTCGTTCCTGGTGGCGACGCTGCCGATCCTGACGGTGCTGGTGCTGCTCGGCCTGTTCCGCCGGCCGGCCTGGCAGGCCTCGCTGGCCGGGCTGATCGTCGGCTTCGTGATCGCCGTCGGCGTCTGGCAACTGCCGGCGGGACTGGCCGCGGATGCCGTGCTCAACGGCGTCGTGTTCGCGCTGTGGCCGGTCATGTGGATCGTGGTCAACGCGCTGTTGCTCTACAACATCGCGGTCCGGTCGGGCCATTTCGACGCGTTCCGCAGTTGGGTGCTGACGCATCTGCCGGATGACCGGCGGGTGGTGCTGGTGGTGATCGGCTTCTGCTTCGGCGCACTGCTGGAGGGGATCGCCGGCTTCGGCACGCCGGTCGCGATCACCAGCTCGCTGCTGATCCTGGTCGGCTATCCGCCGCTGGAAGCCCTGGTGTTCGTGCTGATCTTCAACACCGCCCCGGTCGCGTTCGGCGCGCTCGGCGTGCCGGTCACCGTGCTCGGCGCCGTCACCGCGCTGCCGCCGCACGCGCTGGCCGCGATGGTCGGGCGGCAGTTGCCGATCATGGCGCTGTTGCTGCCGTTCTACGTGATCGGCATGTATGGCGGCCTGCGCTCGGTGCGCGCGCTGTGGCCGGTGCTGCTGGTCGCCGGCGGCAGCTTCGGCGCGGTGCAGTTCGTCACCGCCAACTTCATCGACTACACGCTGACCGACGTGCTGTCCTCGCTCGGCTCGCTGATCGTGACGCTGCTGTTCCTGCAAATCTGGCGGCCGGCGCCGGACCCGGTGTTCGCGGTCTCGGCGCGCGCCCGCGCGGCCACCGGGGAACGCTCCGGCGTCTCGCCCTGGCAGGGCTGGCTGCCGTGGCTGCTGGTGTCCGTCGTCGTGATCGTGTGGACATCGTTCAGCGTGTTCAGCATCGGCCAGATCGCGGTGCCCTGGCCGGGGCTGAACAAGGCGATCTCCATCACGCTGTATAACAACCAGCCCTACGCCGCGGTCTGGGTGTTCCAGCCGCTGGCGACCGGCACCGCGATCCTGCTGGCGGCGGTGCTGACCGCGCTGCTGGTGCGCCTGTCGCCCGGCCAGTTCCTGGGCTGCGTCGGGCGGACGCTGGCGCAGACCTGGATCGCCATCGCAACCGTCGCGCTGATCGTCGGCCTGGCCTTCCTGATGAACTATTCCGGGCTCGCCTACACGCTCGGCAAGGGCGCCGCCTCGGCCGGCCGGCTGTTCGTGCTGCTGTCGCCGTTCCTCGGCTGGATCGCGGTGTTCCTGTCGGGCAGCGACACGTCGGGCAACGCGCTGTTCGGCAATTTGCAGGTGGTGGCGGCGCGGCAGCTCGATCTCAATCCGGTGCTGTTCGCCGCCACCAATTCCTCGGGCGGCGTGATGGGCAAGATGATCTCGCCGCAGAACATCGCCACCGGCGTCTCGGTGACCGACCTCAAAGGGCAGGAGGGCGTGGTGTTCGCCCGCACCTTCCTGCACAGCGTGGTGCTGACGGTGCTGCTCGGCGTGCTGGTGGCGATCCAGCAATTCGTGGTGCCGGGCATCATCCCGCATGTCGGCGGCCCGTAGCCCGTGCGGCGGGAGCTGCGCGACAGCGGCGCCGACACCGTCCGCGGCATCGCCATCGTCAATCTCTGCTTCCTGCTGCTGACGCTCGGCGACGTCGCGACGGTGTTCGCGCTGCCGGTGATGGGCGTGGTCGGCGCGATGATCGGCCGCGGGCTGGTGGGCGCGGCAGTGGTGGCGGTGGTCGCCACGCGCCAGCCCGGGGGGCTGCGCCTGCTGCGGCCGACCCGGCGCGGGCTGGTCGCGTTCCGCAGCATCATCCACGCCTGCGCGTCGCTGACCTGGTACATCGCCTGGAGCTGGTCGCTCGGCCTCGCCGACAGCTATGCCGTGGGCTACGCGGCGCCGCTGCTGATGATCCTGCTGGCGGGGCCGATGCTGGCCGAACGGGTCGGCTGGCGGCGCGGGCTGGCGACCGGGATCGGCTTCCTTGGCGTGCTGGTGATGCTGCGGCCGGGCGGCGACCTGTGGCGCCCGGCGGCGGCGCTGCTGCTGCTGGGCGTTGCCGGCATGGCCATCAGCCGCAACCTGACCCGCCTGCTCGCCACCACGGAAGCGCCGGAATGCCTCGCCTTCTGGCTGCTGCTCGCGCATCTGCCGGTCGGGCTGCTGCTGCTGGCGCTCGGCTTCCCCACCCCCGGCGTGGATTTGGGCGTGGTGGTCTGCGTGTTCGCGCTCGGGCTGACCAACGGGCTGGCGCACTGGCTGCACTCGCGCGCTTGCGCACTGGCGCCGATGGCGGCGCTGGCGCCGTTCGAGTATGTCGGGCTCATCTGGGCGGCGGCCTTCGGCTACCTGTTCTTCGGCCAGGTCCCCGCCGCGGTGACGATGGCGGGGGCGGTACTGGTCGTGGCGGCAGGCGTATCCACCTTCCTCAGCGAGCACCGGCGCAGCCGCGCCGAGCGGGCGGTCGCGTGACGCCGCTGCCGCTGCTGACCGAGCCGGAGCCGCCGCGCGGCGTCGCGTTCTCCGTCGCCCCCGGCATCCGCCGGCTGGTGGCGCCCAATCCCGGCCCGCTGACCTATCACGGCACCAACACCTACCTGATCGAGGGGGCGGCCGGGACCACCGTGCTCGATCCCGGCCCGGACGATCCGGAGCATGTCGCGGCGATCCTGGCCGCGGCGGGCGGCACGGTGGCGCGCATCTTCCTCACCCACGGCCATGCCGACCATATCGGCGCGCTGCCGGCCCTGCGGGCGGCCACCGGCGCCGCGGTGTTCGCGGTGCGGGAGGGGCTGGCCGACGGGGCGGCGATCGGCCTCTGGACGGCGCTGCACACGCCCGGCCACGCGCCGGACCATGTCTGCTTCGCGCGGGCCGACGGCGTGGTGTTCAGCGGCGATCATGTGATGGGCTGGGCGAGCACGGTGGTGATCCCGCCGGACGGCGACATGGCCGCCTATATCGCCAGCCTGCGGCTTCTGCTGCTGCGCCAGGACGACGCGCTGTTCCTGCCCGGCCACGGCCCGCCGATCGCCAACCCGCGCGGCTTCACCGAGGCCCTGCTGGCACACCGGCTGGGGCGGGAGGCGGCGATCCGCGCGGCGCTGGCGGAGGCGCCGCAGACCGCCGCGGCGCTGGTGGCACGGCTCTACGTGCCGCTCGACCCGCGCCTGCGCCCGGCGGCGGAGGCGAGCGTGACCGCGCATCTGCTGAAGCTTCAGGCCGAAGCGGTGGCCGAGCGGCAGGACGGGGTCTGGCGACTGCGCTGACCGCTATTCGGTGATCCAGCCGCGCTCCACCCGCACGGGGGTCAGCGTGCGGGCGTCGCGCTCGGCCGGCGGCATCGCCCGCCACGCCATCAACTGGTCGAGCACCCCGCGCGTCACCGTCACCAGGTCGAGCGCCAGCGCTTCCTCCACCCGGTAGAAGCGCAGCCCCTCCAGCTCGCCTGAGCCGCCGAGCGCGCCGCGGGCC
>JAKAZX010000227.1 GCA_021826485.1 Pseudomonadota bacterium
AGCGCTATGGCGTCGTGACGATGGATACCGAGGGCCGCGCCCTCGATATCGTCGAGAAGCCGGCGGCGCCGCAATCCAACTGGGCGGTGATCGGCCTGTATTTTTACGATGCGCGGGTCAGCGAGCTGGCGGCGCAGGTGCGGCCCTCCGCCCGCGGCGAGCTGGAGATCACCGACCTGAACCGGCTGTACATGCAGGACCGCTCGCTGCATGTCGAGCGGCTCGGCCGCGGCTGTGCGTGGCTCGATGCGGGAACGCCGGACTCGCTGTTGCAGGCGGCAACCTTCGTGCAGACCATCCAGTCGCGCCAGGGCATGCTGGTCGGCTGTCCCGAGGAAGTGGCCTTCCGCATGGGCTGGATCGACGCCGCCCAGTTGCGCGGCCAGGCGGCGGCGCTCGGCAAGACGGAACTGGGCCGCGTGCTCGCCGAACTCGCCGACGGGCTGCACGCCTGAACAGGAGCGTTGAATGCAAGTCGAACGCCTCGCGATCCCGGACGTGATCCTGCTGACGCCGCCGCGCTTCGCCGATGCGCGCGGCTTCTTCAGCGAGACCTGGAACGCCGCGCGCTTCGCCGATGCCGGCGTCGATGCGCATTTCGTGCAGGACAACCACAGCCTGTCGCGGGCGCCCGGCACGGTGCGCGGCCTGCACTGCCAGATCGCGCCGCGCGTCCAGGGCAAGCTGGTGCGCTGCATCCGCGGCGCGATCTGGGATGTCGCGGTGGATATCCGCCACGGCTCGGCCACCTACGGGCAGCACGTGGCGGCGACGCTGAGTGCGGAGAACGGATCGCAGCTCTGGATTCCCGGCGGCTTCCTGCACGGGTTCTGCACGCTGCAACCGGACAGCGAGGTGCTCTACAAGGTCACCGCCGACTACGACCGCGCCAGTGAGCGCGGGGTGGTCTGGGACGACCCCGATCTGCGCCTGAACTGGCCGGTCGCGCCGGGGCAGGCGGTGCTGTCGGACAAGGACCGCGCGTTGCCGCGAATCGGGGAATGCGATGTCTGGTTCCGGATCTGACCGCATGATGCTGGTCACCGGCGGCACCGGGCAGGTGGCGCAGGCACTCGCCCAAGCGGGGGCCCAGGCGGGCGGCGGGCGGCGGATGCAGGTGGTCGGCCGACCGGCGCTGGATTTCGACCGGCCGGAGACGATCGCCGCGGTGCTGGACGCGGCCCGGCCGTCCATCGTGGTGAACGCCGCCGCCTATACCGCCGTGGACCGGGCGGAGAGCGAGCCGGTGGCGGCCTATCGCGCCAATTGCGACGCGCCCGCCGCGATCGCCGCGTGGTGCGTCGCCAACAACGCCCGCCTGATCCACCTGTCCACGGACTACGTGTTCGACGGCGAGAAGGGCCAACCCTATGTGGAGGCCGACGACACCGCCCCCACCTGCGTCTATGGCGCCAGCAAGCTGGCCGGCGAGGAAGCGGTGCTGAAGGCCGGCGCGCAGACGCTGATCCTGCGCACCTCCTGGGTGTTTGCGCCGGTCGGGCGGAATTTCGTGCTCACCATGCTGGCCGCGGCGCGCAAGACCAGCCGGCTGCGCGTGGTCGCCGACCAGTTCGGCTGCCCCACCGCCGCCGCCGATCTGGCGACCGCGATCCTGGCGCTCGCCGACATGTGGGAAGGTCTCAACGGCGGCGTCTACCACGCCGCCGGCAGCGGCGCGACGACTTGGTACGGCCTGGCGGAAGCGGTGTTCGCGCGGGCGGAGCGGCACGGGCTGAAGTGGCCGGAGCTTGAGCCGATCGCCACCGCCGACTGGCCGACGCCGGCCCGCCGGCCGCCGGATTCGCGGCTGGATTGCAGCCGCCTGGAACAGACCTTCGACGTGACGCTGCCGCACTGGAAGGACAGCGTGGCCCGCACCGTCGATGCCGTCCTCGGATGAGGCCGGGGGCCGGCCGGCCCCGGCCGGCCGCGTCATAATCCTGCTCGCCACCTTCAATGGCGGCGCCTATCTGAACGAACTGATTGCAACGTTCAGCGCGCAGACGCATCAGGACTGGCTGGTGCTGTGGCGCGACGACGGGTCCAGCGACGACACCGTGGCGCTGCTGGAGGCGTTCACCGCCGATGTCGGGCCGGCGCGCTGCCGGCGGCTCGCCACCCCGTTTGCGCATCTCGGCGCGGCGGCGAGCTTTCTTGCCCTGCTGCGCGCGGCGCTTCCGCTGCTGGGGCCGCGGGATGCCGTCGCCTTCGCCGACCAGGACGACGTTTGGCTCGGGGACAAGCTGGCGCGCGGCATGGCGGCGCTGGGCGGCGTTCCGGCGGGGCGGCCGGCGCTGTCCTGTGCCCGCCAGTATCTGGTGGACGCGCAGCTCAACCTGCTCGGCCAATCGCCGGCCATCCGGCGCCCGCCGGGCTTCCCGGCGGCGCTGGCGCAGAACATCGCCACCGGCTGCACCATCCTGCTGAACCGCCCGGCGGCGGCGCTGGTCGCCGGCAGCGCGCCGCCCCCAACGCTGCTGCACGACTGGTGGAGCTACGTGCTGGTCACCGCCGCCGGTGGCGCGGTGCTGGTCGATCCGGTGCCGACGGTGCTGTATCGCCAGCATGGCGGCAACGCGGTGGGCGCGCCCGCGGGGCTGGCCGGCCGCGCGCGGGGGGCGATCCGGCGCGGGCCGGGCACCTTCATGCGCCTGTTCCGCGATACGCTGGGCGCGCTCGCCGCCCGGCCCGAGCTGCTCACCCAAGCCGCGCGGGCGGACGTGGCACGGCTGCGGGCGGCGCTGGCGGGCGGGCGGCTGCGCCGGCTGGCGGCGCTGGCGATGCCCGGCCTCAGCCGCCAGACGGTGCTGGAGACGTGGGCGTTCCGGCTGTGGTTCCTGCTCGGCTGACCGCCTCCTCCGTCCAGCCGCAGGCGGCCAGCGCCGCGCGCATGTGCGGCGGCACCGGCGCCTCCGCCGCCACCGGCGGGTCGAGCGGCAGGCGGATCGCGCGCGCCAGCAGATGCAGCCGCCCCTGCCCCGCGCCATAGACCGGGTCGCCCAGCACCGGGCAGCCAAGCAGGGCGCAATGCGCGCGCACCTGATGCGTCCGCCCGGTGCGCGGATGCAGCTCCAGCCACGCCACCCCGTCGCCGCGCCCGCGCACCCGCCATTCGGTCACCGCCGGCGCGCCGTCGGGGTCCGCCGCCATGCGCCAGCCGGCGCGCGTCGTGATCTTGCGCAGCGGCGCGGCCAGCGTGCCGGCCGCCGCCGCCGGCCCGCCTGCGACGACAGCCCAGTAGGTCTTTTCCGCCCGCCCCGCGGCGAATGCCGCCTGCGCCTCCAGCAGCGCGGCGCGGCGCAGCGCGACCACCAGGCAGCCGGCGGTGTCGGCGTCCAGCCGGTGGGCGAGCCACGGGCCGGCGCGGCGGCGGCCGAGGGTGGGAAACGCATCCTCCACGCTCGCCCCGCCGCGCGGGCCGGCATGCACCGGCAGGCCGGCCGGCTTGTCCAGCACCACGAAGCGGGCGTCCCGGAACAGGATGGGAAGGTTCATGCCGCCGAGGTTGCCAGCAGCGCCGCGGCAGCGGAAGTTGGGGGCATGCGCATCCACATCCAGAACGACCCGGCCGATACCGATTTCCTCATCACCCCCGCGCAATGGCAGACCGCCGCGGCCGAGGAACCGCCGCACGAGGTCAGCTTCGGGGAGACGCCGGCGGATTTCGACCCGGTGCGGGCAACGGTGGAGGTGCTGGTCGGCCCGCCCCGGTCGCTCAGGCCGCTGCGGCCGCTGGCGGCGCCACGGCTGCGGCTGATCTTCTCCAACGCCGCCGGGGTGGACGGGCTGGCGCCGTTCGACTGGCTGCCGCCGGGGGTGACGCTGCTGAACAACCGCGGCACCCACGGGCCGAAGGCGGGCGAATACGTGGCGATGGCCGCACTGCTGCTGGCGGCGCGGCTGCCGGCGCTGATGGCGGCGCAGCAGGCGGGGGAATGGCGCCGCCTGCCCGCCCCGCCGCTCGCCGGGCGGCGCGCGCTGGTGATCGGCACGGGCGATCTGGGCAGCGCCGGCGCGCGGCACCTGCGCGCGCTCGGGGTGCGCACCACCGGGCTGAACACAAGCGGCACCGCGCATCCGGATTTCGATGCGGTGCTGCCGGTCGCGGCGCTGGACGATGCGCTGCCCGCGGCCGATCTGCTGGTGCTCGCCTGCCCGCTCACGCCGGCGACGCGCGGCCTGATGGATGCGCGGCGGCTCGGGCTGCTGGCGGCAAAGGCGGCGGTGGTGAACATCGGCCGCGGCGCGCTGATCGACAACGATGCCCTGTGCGACATGCTGGATGCGGAACGCCTGGCCGGCGCGGTGCTGGACGTGTTCCCGGTGGAACCGCTGCCGCACGGCCACCGCATCTGGCGCACGCGCAACCTGATCGCGACACCGCACCAGTCCTGCGACGATCCGGTCGCCTACAACGCGCGCGCCCTGGCGATCCTGGCGGCCAACCTGCGCGCCTTGCGCGCCGGCGCGCCGCTGCCCAACCGCGTGGACACCGAGCGGGGATATTAGCCGATGTACAGCCTGACGGTCTGCGACCACATCATGATCGCGCATTCCTTCCGCGGCGCCGAATTCGGCCCGGCGCAGCGGCTGCACGGCGCGACCTACGCCGTGGAGGCGGAATTCCGCGCGCCCGCCCTCGATGCGCTCGGCCTGCTGATCGACATCGGCCTCGCCCGCACCGAGCTGCGGCGGATTCTCGATGTGCTGGACTACCGCAATCTCGACGAGGCGACGGAGTTCGCCGGCCGCAACACGACCACGGAGGTGGTGGCGCAGCATGTCTGGGAACAGCTCGGCGCGGCATGCCGCGCCGGCACGCTGGGCGATGGCGGCAAGCGCGTCGCCGCGCTGAAAGTCACGCTGCGCGAAAGCCCGCTCGCCTGGGCGGCGTATGAGGGCGCGCTGGCATGAACCGCCTCGCGCTGCTGGTGCCCGCCCCGTTCGCGGCGGTGACGGGCGGCTACGGCTATGACCGCGCCATCGTCGCCGGGCTGCGCGCAGCCGGGCATGCAGTGCAGGTGATCGAACTGCCCGGCCGGCATCCGCTGGCCGATGCCGCGGCCGAGGCCGGCGCGCGCGCCGCCTGGGACGCACTGACCCCGGATGCGGTGCCGGTGATCGACGGGCTGGGCCTGCCCGCCTTCGCGCCGCTGGCCGACCGGCTCGGCAGCCGGCGCGTGCTGGGGCTGGTGCATCACCCGACCGCGCTGGAACCGGATTTCGACGAGGCGACGCGCACCGTCCTGCGCGCCACGGAGCGTGCGGTGTTCGCGCGGCTCGCGCGCATCATCGTCACCAGCCCATCGACCGCCGAACGGCTGGCCGCCGAGTTCAGCGTGCCGCGGGAGCGGATCAGCGTCGTCGTGCCCGGCACCGCCGCGGCGCCGCGCAGCACAGGTTCGGGCGGCCCGGGCTGCGCCATCCTGTCGGTCGGCGTCATCACGCCGCGCAAGGGGCATGACGTGCTGCTGCGCGCGCTGGCGAAACTGCCGGACCTGGACTGGACGCTGACGATCGCGGGCGGGGAGCGCGATGCCGTGCATGCGCGCATGCTGCATGGCCTCGCCGACGAACTCGGCATCGCCGCACGCGTGCGCTTCGCCGGCGAGCTGGCCGCCGACGCGCTGGAGGCGGAATGGCAGCGCGCCGACCTGTTCGCGCTGGCGACGCGGTTCGAGGGCTACGGCATGGCGATCGCCGAGGCGCTGAAGCGCGGCGTGCCGGTCGCGGTGACCGATGGCGGCGCGGCGGGCGCGCTGCTGTCGCCGCAGACCGGCGTGGTGGCGGCGGTGGGCGACGATGCGGCGCTGTCGCGCGCGCTGCGCCGGCTGATCTTCGATGCCGGGCTGCGCGCGCAGATGCGCACAGCGGCGTGGCAGGCGGGCGGCGCGCTGCCGGAATGGCCTGCACAGGCCGCCGCATTTGCGGACGCGATCGGGGGGGAATGAGACATGCCTCTGCTGGGCTGCATCGCCGACGATTTCACTGGCGCGACCGACCTCGCCTCCATGCTGGTGCGCAACGGCATGCGCACCGTGCAATTGATCGGCGTGCCGGCGGCGGCCGATCCGGCGCCGACGGCGGATGCCGTCGTGGTGGCGCTGAAATCGCGCACCACGCCCGCCGCCGATGCGGTCGCCGACAGCCGCGCCGCGCTGCGCTGGTTGCAGGCCGCCGGCTGCCGGCAGTTCTTCTTCAAATACTGCTCGACCTTCGACAGCACGGAGGCCGGCAATATCGGCCCGGTCGCCGATGCGCTGCTGGCCGATCTCGGCGCCGGCTTCGCCCTCGCCTGCCCCGCCTTCCCGACCAACCGGCGCACCGTCTATCAGGGCCATCTGTTCGTCGGCAGCGCGCTGCTGAACGAAAGCGGCATGGAGCACCATCCGCTGACGCCGATGACGGATGCCAACCTGGTGCGCGTGCTGTCGCGCCAGACGCAGGGCACCGTCGGGCTGGTGCCGTTCGAAACGGTGGAGCGCGGGCCTGAGGCGATCCGCGCCGCCATGACATCGCTCGCCGAACAGGGACGGCGCTATGCCATCGTCGATGCAGTGACGGACGCGCATCTGCGCGCCATCGGCGCGGCGGCAGCGGCACATGCGCTGGTCACTGGCGGGTCCGGCGTCGCGATCGGCCTGCCGGAAAATTTCCGCCGCGCGGGCCTGCTGGAAACACGCGACGATCCGGGCGCGCT
>JAKAZX010000228.1 GCA_021826485.1 Pseudomonadota bacterium
CGCGGTCGCCGACGCCTATGCGGCGGTGCGCGAGGCCGCCGACCCGGCCGCGCGGGCCGCCGCCAAGGCGCGGCTGCGCCGGGTGCTGGAGCCGCCGCGCGCACGCCTGCTGACGCAGTTCACGGCGATCCCGGACGGCATGAAATTCCTGGTCGATCTGCGCGCCGAACTCGCCGCGATGATGGACGGGGACCCGCTGCTGGCCGCGCTGGAAGCCGACCTGCGCGCATTGCTGGCAAGCTGGTTCGATGTCGGCTTCCTCGATCTGCGCGCGATCGACTGGAACAGCCCGGCCGCGCTGCTGGAGAAGCTGGCGGGGTACGAGGCGGTGCATGGCGTGCGGTCCTGGCGCGACCTGAAGAACCGGCTGGATTCCGACCGCCGCTGCTATGCCTTCTTCCATCCCCGCATGCCCGGGGAGCCGCTGATCTTCGTCGAGGTGGCGCTGGTGCATGGGCTGGCCGACAGCGTGCAGACGCTGCTCGATCCCAAGGCGCCGCTGATGGATGCGCGGGCCGCCGATACCGCGATCTTCTATTCCATCAGCAACTGCCAGCGCGGGCTTGCCGGCATCAGCTTCGGCAATTTCCTGATCAAGCGGGTGGTCGATCTGCTGTCGGGGGAGCTGCGCAACCTGCGCAGCTTCGCCACCCTGTCGCCGGTGCCGGGCTTCCGCCGCTGGCTGGACGGGCGGCTGGCCGCCCCCGGCGACCTGCTGAGCGAGGAGGAGGCGAGCACGCTGCGTACCGCCGCCCCGCCCGACGGTCCGGCGGCGGAAACCGGCGAGGCGGCGCTGGCGGCGATCCTGGCTTCGCGCGGCTGGTGGCGCGACGCGGCGATGCGGCGGGCCGCCGAGCCGGTCCTGCTGCGGCTCTGCGCGCGCTACCTGCTGGTGGAAAAGCGCGGGCGCCGCGCGCTGGACCCGGTCGCGCATTTCCACCTGTCCAACGGCGCGCGGCTGGAACGGATCATGGCGCTGGCCGACGTGTCGGAGAAGGGCATCAAGGAAAGCGCCGGCATCATGGTGAACTACCTCTATGATCCGGCGAAGATCGAGGAATACCACGAGGACTATGCCGGCGAGGGCAAGCGCAACGCGGCGACCGCGGTGCGCCGGCTGGCGCGCGGCTGGACGTGAGGCTGGACGTGAGGCTGGGCGTGAGGCGGGCCGAAACAGGGGAAACGTGCCGATGAGTGCACCACTCGCGAGCCTGCAAGACGATGCGCGGGACCCGCGCCGCGCGCTGCTGCTGCATGAGCTGGAGCGCAAGCTGCTCTGGCTCTCCGCCTGGATGATCCACCATGCCAACCACATCCGCCCGAACCGCGACGGGCTGAAGGTGGGTGGGCATCAGGCGTCGTGCGCCTCCGTCATCTCGGTGATGGCCGCGCTCTATTTCGCGGTGCTGCGGCCGCAGGACCGGGTCGCGGTGAAGCCGCACGCAAGCCCGGTGTTCCACGCCATCAACTACCTGTTCGGCCGCCAGACCGAGGACAAGATGGCGGCGCTGCGGCAGTTCGGCGGCGCGCAATCCTACCCGAGCCGCACCAAGGACGGGGCGGAGGTGGATTTCTCCACCGGCTCGGTCGGGCTCGGCGTCGCCATGACCAGCTTCTCCGCGCTGATGGCCGATTACGTGCGGCTGCACCGGCTGGCGCCGGAGGCGCTGCCGCCGGGCCGGCACATCGCCATCGCCGGCGATGCCGAGCTGGACGAGGGCAATATCTACGAGGCCCTGCTGGAAGGCTGGAAGCACGACGTCCGCAATGTCTGGTGGATCATCGACTACAACCGCCAGAGCCTGGACAGCGTGGTGCCGGACCGGCTGTTCGGCCGCATCGAGGGCCTGTTCCGCGACATGGGCTGGAAC
Organism: Pseudomonadota bacterium; assembly: GCA_021826485.1. Lineage (GTDB taxonomy): Bacteria > Pseudomonadota > Alphaproteobacteria > Acetobacterales > Acetobacteraceae > JAFKFJ01. The sequence continues at coordinate 1,872 of JAKAZX010000228.1, forward strand.
GTCGTGACGATGAAATACGGCCGCAAGCTGCAAGCGGCCTTCGCGCGCGAGGGCGGGGAGGCGCTGCGCCGCTGGATCGACGACTGCCCGAACAGCCTGTATTCGGCCCTGACCTTCCAGGGCGGCGCGGCATGGCGGCAGGCGGTGCTGGCCGATCTCGGCCGGTCGCAGGCGGTGCGCGCCATCCTCGATCCGCTGCCCGACGACGAGATCGCCGCCCTGATGACCAATCTCGGCGGCCACGACATCGCAGCGATCATCGACACCCTGCGGGACGCGGCGGAGCAGGGCGACCAGCCGACCTGCTTCATCGCCTACACGATCAAGGGCATGGGCCTGCCCTTCGCCGGCCACAAGGACAACCATGCCGGGCTGATGACCAAGGAGCAGATGGAGCTGTTCCGCACCGCCATGCACATCCGCCCCGGCCATGAATGGGACCGCTTCGAGGGCCTGGCCGCGAGCGCGGAGGAGTTGGGGGGATTCCTGAACACGGTACCGTTCGCGCAGCCGCTGACGCCGCAGGGCCGCGCCCTCTCGGCGCCCGCGATTGCGGTGCCGGAGGTGCTGCCGGCGCCGAACGCGGCGGGGCGGCGGATGTCCACCCAGTCGGGCTTCGGCGACATCCTGGCCGAGATCGGCCGCGGCCAGGGCGCGTTGCGCGAACTGGCGGCGCATATCGTCACCACCAGCCCGGACGTCACCGTCTCCACCAATCTCGGGCCGTGGGTGAACCGGCGCGGCGTGTTCGACCGGCACACTCGCAACGACGTGTTCCGCGACGCCAAGCTGGCCAGCGCGCAGCGCTGGGGCATGACGCCGCAAGGCCAGCACATCGAACTCGGCATCGCCGAGCAGAACCTGTTCCTGCTGCTCGGCGCGGCCGGCCTGTCGCACGCGCTGCACGGCGCGCGGGTGCTGCCGATCGGCACGGTCTATGATCCGTTCGTCAACCGCGGCCTCGATGCGCTGATCTATGCCTGCTACCAGGATGCGCGGTTCCTGCTGGTCTCCACCCCGTCCGGGCTGACGCTGGCGCCGGAGGGCGGGCAGCATCAGAGCGTCAACACGCCGCTGATCGGCATCGCCGCCGACCGGCTGGCGGCGTTCGAGCCGGCGCATGTCGATGAACTCGCGATCCTGCTGCGCCATGCCCTTGTGCATATGCAGGCGCCGGACGGCTCGGCGGTGTGGCTGCGGCTGTCCACGCGGCAGATCGAGCAGCCGGGCCGCAGGCTGGATGCCGCCGCCGTCATCCGCGGCGCGCACTGGGCGGTGCCGCCGCTGCACGGCGCGCGCATCGCCATCGCCTATCAGGGGCCGCTGGCGCCGGAGGCCGAAGCCGCTTTCGCCCTGCTGCGGGAGGAGGAGCCGGGCGCCGGGCTGCTGGCGATCACCAGCCCGGACCGGCTGCACGCCGGCTGGCTCGCCGCGCTGCGCGCGCGGCGGGCGGGAGAGCGCGGCGTGCGCAGCCATGTCGAGGATATCCTGGCGCCGCTCGCCCCCGGCGCGGCGCTGGTGACGGTGCTGGACGGGCATCCGGCGGCACATGCCTGGCTCGGCGGCGTCGCCGGCCATCGCGTCGTGCCGCTCGGCCCCGACCGCTTCGGCCAGAGCGGCGACATCCCCGATCTCTATCGCGAATACGGGCTGGACAGCGACGCGATCCTGGATGCCTGCGCACAGGCGCTGCTCGGCTGATTGTGTTCCGCGCCGGATAAAGCCGGCGTTAGGGTGCGCGCGCTCCGGCGTCGTCGGCCGGGGCGTGGACAGGGGAAACGTCATGGCAACCTATATTCTGCTGGCGACCTGGACCGACCAGGGATCACGTGCGATCGCCGAATCCCCGCGCCGCCTGGATGCCGCGAAGAAGCTGCTGCGCGACATGGGCGGGGAGATGAAAAGCTTCTACATGACGATGGGCGAGTGCGACATGGTCGCGATGATGGACGCGCCGGACGACGCCGTCGCGGCGCGGTTCGTGCTGAAACTTGGCCAGTCCGGCGCCATCCGCACGCGCACGCTCAAGGCGTTCCCGGAACCGGCCTATCGCGAGATCATGGCCTCGCTGACATAGACTCCGGTTCGGGCGGCCCGGGGCCTCGGCGCCGGGCCGCCGCGGCGGGAACATTGTTCTGCACTCCGCGTATCATCGGTATCGCCGCAAGCGGACGGTCCGATGAAGCTGTTGTGCGTCCATCCCGGCCCGCTGATGTACACGCGGGTCTTCCTGCGGCTGGAGCCGCTGGGCCTGGAACTGGTGGCCGGCGCGGCGCGCGATGCCGGGCATGACGTGCGGCTGATCGACCTGCAGGTGGAGCAGGAGCGGGATTTCTTCCGCATGCTGCGGCGCTTCCGGCCGGAGGCGATCGGCTTCTCGGGCAACTACCTCGCCAACGTGCCGCAGATCGTCGATCTCGCCCGCGCGGCGCGTGCCATGCTGCCGGATGCGCTGATCTTCGTCGGCGGCCACAGCGTCTCGTTCATCGCGCGCGACGTGCTGGCCCATGCGGAGGGCGCGATCGACTGCGTGCTGAAGGGCGAGGGGGAGGCCGGCATCACCGCCCTGCTCGCCGCCGGCCGTGGTGCGGGGCTGGCGCAGGTGCCCGGCGCGGTGACGGCGGAGGGCGAGGGGCCGCCGCCGCGCTTCGTCGATAGTCTGAACACGGTGCGGCCGGCCCGCGACCTGCTGCGCCACCGGCGGAAATACTTCATCGGCACGCTCGATCCCTGCGCCTCCATCGAATTCGCGCGCGGCTGTCCGTGGGACTGCACCTTCTGCAGCGCCTGGACCTTCTACGGCCGCACCTACCGGATCGCCGATCCCGAGCGGATCGCCGAGGAGCTGGCGGGGCTGCGCGAGCCGGGCGTGTTCATCGTCGATGACGTGGCTTTCGTGCATGCGCATCACGGCATGGCGATCGCCGACGCGGTGGAGCGGCGCGGCATCCGCAAGCAGTACTACCTGGAAACGCGCGCCGACGTGCTGCTGCGCAACCGCGACGTGTTCCGCCGCTGGCGGGACCTCGGGCTGGAATACATGTTCCTCGGCCTGGAGGCGATCGACGCCGACCGGCTGGCGCTGTTCCGCAAGCGCGTCTCGCTGGACGACAGCTTCGCCGCGCTCGAAGTGGCGCGCTCGCTCGGCATCATGGTGGCGGTGAACATCATCGCCGATCCGTCCTGGGACCGCGCGCGGTTCGAGGCGGTGCGCGCCTGGTGCCTGGAAATCCCCGAGATCGTGAACATCAGCGTGACCACGCCGTACCCCGGCACCGAGATCTGGGCCGAGCAGGAGGCGCTGCTGACCACGCGCGACTACCGGCTGTTCGACATCCAGCACGCGGTGCTGCCGACCCGGATGCCGCTGGCCGAGTTCTATGCCGAGCTGGTCAAGACCCAGCAGGTGTTGAGCCGCAAGCATCTCGGCTGGGCGGCGCTGCGCGACACGCTGGGCATCGCCGCCGACCGGCTGGCGCACGGACAGACCAACTTCATCCGCATGCTGTGGAAGTTCAATTCGGTGTTCAACCCGGCGCAGCAACTGGCCGATCATGCGCGGCCGGTGCGCTACGAGCTTTCCCGGCTCGCGGCCGGCGGCGCGCCGGCCGACCGGCGCGCCCTCTATATCCACCAGCCGCCGCGCCGCGGCGCCCAGGCGCTGGATGCCGAGGGACGGCGGCTGGTCGCCGCGACCCGCGGGGGCTGACCGGGCGGCGCCGCCGCGCATGCATTCCGCCGCGCCCTGGATTGCACCGGGCGGGGCAGGGGTTCCCTCGGCGGCCCGGGTTGGCCATGCTGCGGGCTTGATCCGCGTCCGGAAGCCGCCATGTCCACCACCGACCCCGCCCTGATGACCGCCGAGGACCTGCTCTGCCATTTCGCCCGCCGCAGCCTCAGCCCGCTGGAAGTGCTGCAGGCGGTGACCGAGCGCGTCGCCCGCCTCAACCCGGCGATCAACGCCTTCGCGGTGATGACCCCGCAGGCCCTGGCCGCGGCCGGCGAGAGCGAGGGGCGCTGGCGCATCGGCCGGCCGCTCGGCGCGCTGGACGGCGTGCCGGTCACGGTCAAGGACGTGGTGGATCTGGCTGGCCACCCGACGCGCCGCGGCTCCCGCCTCACCGATCCAGCGCCGGTCGCCGATGACGCGCCGAGCGTCGCCGGGCTGAAGGCGGAGGGGGCGGTGGTGATCGGCAAGACCACCACCACCGAGTTCGGCTGGAAGTCGCCCGGCGACAACCCGTTGCACGGCATCACCCGCAACCCGTGGAATCTGGCGCACACGCCGGGCGGCTCCTCCTCGGGCGCGGCGGCGGCGGCGGCGGCGGGGTTCGGGCCGCTGCATATCGGCACCGATGCCGGCGGCTCCATCCGCATCCCGGCCGCGTGGTCGGGCGTGGTCGGGCTGAAGCCGAGCTTCGGGCGGGTGCCGCAATGGCCGCTCGGCGCGTTCGGCCATGTCGCGGTGCTCGGCCCGATCACCCGGTCGGTGCGGGACGCCGCGCTGATGCTGGGCGCGATGGCGCGCTTCGACCTGCGCGACCCCTATGCGCTGCCGGATGACCGGCGCGACTGGCGCGACGGGATCGAGGAGGGGGTGGCCGAACTGCGCGTGGCGGTGCTGCGCCGCCCCGGCTTCGAGGCGCCGGTGGACCGGGAGGGCATCGCCGCCGTCGAGGACGCCGCCCGCATCCTGGCGGAGGCGGGCGCGGAGGTGGAGGAGGCCGATCCCGGCCTGCCCGATACCCGCGACATCTTCGGCCGCATCTGGGGC
>JAKAZX010000229.1 GCA_021826485.1 Pseudomonadota bacterium
ATCGCGCTGATCCCGCGGGACCGCATCGTGCTGCGGCGGATCGTCGGCCTGCGCGCGCTGGTCCATCCGCTGACCGACCGGCACCTCTATCCCTGGCGACGCCTCGGCACCGCGCTCGGGGCCGACCACAAGGCGGTGCAGCGCTGGCACGGCCAGGGGATCGCGCTGATCGTCGCCGGGCTGCGGGATGGCGATGCGCGCGTCGCGGCGTGACCCGCCGCGCTCAGAACACCAGCCGTCCGCCGACGGCCAGCAGCACGCAGGCCAGCAGCGGCCGGATCACCCGGTCGGGCACCCGCACGGCGACAAGGCTGCCGATGACGATCCCGGGCACCGAGCCGCCCAGCAGCGACAGCAGCAGGTGCCAGTCCACCGAGCCGAGCATCCAGTGCCCGGTGCCCGCCAGCAGCGTCAGCGGCACCGTGTGGGCCATGTCGCTGCCGACGATGCGGGCGGTGCGGAACTGCGGATACAGCAGGATCAGGGCGGTCACGCCGACCGCACCGGCGCCGACCGAGGACAGCGTGACCAGCGCGCCCAGCACCGCGCCGGCGGCGATCGTCAGCGCCGTCGCCCGGCCTTCCGCCAGCCGCGTCAGCCGCGAGCCCAGCACGCGCAGCAGCCAGCCGCGCGCCAGCAGCATCAGTGCCGTCAGCAGCACCGCCAGCCCGAGCACGGTGGAGATCACCTGCTGCGACGGCGCCCGCCGCGTGCCCAGCGCCGCCAGCAGCAGCAGCATCGCCACCGTCGCCGGCACGCTGCCGCTGGCCAGCCGCCGCACCACCCGCCAGTCCACGCTGCCGTGCGCGCCATGCACCCCCGCGCCGACCGCCTGCGTCACCGCCGAATGCAGCAGATCGGTGCCCACGGCGGTTGCCGGCGAAATGCCGAACACCAGCACCAGCAGCGGCGTCATCAGCGACCCGCCGCCGACGCCGGTCAGCCCCACCATCATCCCGACGGCGAGACCGGCAAGCGTGTAGAGCGGCGTGATCGTGGCCGGCTGAACCATCCTGCGTCCTTACTCAGGGCAACCCACACTGGCGCAGGCGTGGAATGCACGCAACCGCGATCGGACAGCGGACATTAATCGGCCGTGCATCGTCCGCCCCCGCCGCCGCGGCACCGGGCCGCGGCGGCGGGGGCGCCGGGTCACATCGCCCCGGCGATCCAGTCGCGCAGAATGCTTTTCGGCGCCGCACCGACCTTGGTCGCCACCGGCTTGCCGTCCTTGAACAGCACCAGCGTCGGAATGCCGCGAACGTTGTATTCGTTCGGCGTCTTCACGTTCTCGTCCACGTTCATCTTGGCGATGGTCAGCTTGCCGGAGAATTCGGCCCCGATCTCCTCCAGCGCCGGGGCGATGGCGCGGCAGGGGCCGCACCATTCCGCCCAGAAATCCACCAGCACCGGCCCGGGTGCTGCCAGCACGTCGGTGGCGAAGCTCTGGTCGGTCACGGGCTTGGTGTTCGCACTCATGGGGCAGTCCTTTGCGTCTCGTTGCGGCGAAGGTGGGGCGGCGGGGAAGCCCGATCAAGCCGGCGGTCCCGCGCCCGGGGCATGGCGGTCCAGGAGCGATTCGGGAAGCGGCATCACGCGCGCGCCGCTGGTCCAGACCAGCGCGCACAGCACCGGCCGGTGCGGATGGATCGCGCGCAGCACGGCGCGGTATGCCGCCATCTGCCGCAAATAGAGCAGCGGCACGTCGTCGAGCGCGGCAGGCGGGCTGCGCGCGGTCTTGTAGTCGGCGATCACGACCCGGTCCGGCAGGATCGCCAGCCGATCGACCAAGCCGCCCACCACGCGCCCGCCGATCAGCCCGGTCAGCGGCACTTCTGCCCGCCCCTCCGGGCCGAACACCGGGGCCAGCTGCGGATGGTCCAGCACTGCCAGCACGTCGGCGGTGATCGCTTCGACATCCGCCGCCGCCAGGGCATGGCCGGGCCGGCCGAGGAAGCCGCGCGCCGCCGCCGCGCGTGCCGCCGGCGGCAGAGCGGGCAGGTGCTGCAACAGGGAATGCACCAGCCGCCCGCGGCGGAACCGCGTGCCGGTGGCATCCCGCCCGGCCAGCGGTGAATCCGCCTCCGGCACGCTGCCGAGCGTCGCGTCCGGCGGCCGGCTCGGGGCGAGGGGCTGCGGCGGCAGGGGCTCCGCCGGCGGCGGCGTGGGGCGCCAGTCCGGCGCGGTCCCGGCCCAGGACGGCGGCGCCGCCGCGGCGACCGGCGCCACCGGGGCCGCAACCCGCTCCGGCGGCCGCGTCTGCGCGACGGCATAACGCAGCACGCTCTCCGCCCAGGGCAGGGCGGCCGGCACCTCTGCTGCGCCCAGATTCGCGAACCCGCGCTCGACCAGCCGGTACCAGCACGTCTCCGGCGGCGCCTTGGCCGGCGCGTGGCCACAGATCACCAGCCGGTCCTCCGCCCGCGTCATGGCGACGTAGAGCAGCCGGTTCTGCTCGGCCAGCCGCCGCTGCCTGGCCGCCGCCTTCAGCCGCTCGGCGGCGTCGCAGGACATGCTGGCGCGCGCGACCCACAACGGCAGCGACCGTCCGTCCTGTTCGCACCACAGCAGCCGGTCGTGTTCGGCGGGCAGCGCCGTGGTGTCGGGCAGGATCACCAGCGGCGCCTGCAAGCCCTTGGCGCCATGCACCGTCATGATGCGCACGAAGTCGCCGGCGCCGGCCGCTTCCCGCTTCACCTCGGCCCCGGCTTCGCGCAGACGCTGCACGAAGCCTTGCAGGGAGGGCGGATGCACCTGCGCATCGGCCAGCGCGGCATTGAGCAGTTCGTCGATCGGCTCCGCCGCTTCCTCGCCCAGCCGCGCCAGCAGCCGCGCGCGTCCGCCGAGCGGCCCCAGCGCCTCCGCGAACAACGCGTGCGGCGTCGCGAAATCCACCCGCCCGAACAGCGTGCGCAGGAATGCCCAGGCCGCAGTCCATTCCACCCGCTCCCCGGCGCGGCGGCGCAGCGCATCCCACAGCGTGCCGGGCCGCTGCATCGCCAGGTCCATCAGCGAGTCGTCGCTCAGCCCGCCCAGCGGGCTGGTCAGCACGCAGGCGACGGCGAGGTCGTCCTGCGGCAGCAGCAGCGCATCCGCCAGCGCCAGCAGATCGGCCACCGCCGGCTGCTCGGTCAGCAGCATCCGGTCCAGCCCGGCGACCTTCACGCCCGCCTGCTTCAGCGCGCGCAGCAGCGCATGCGTGAAGGCATCGCGCCGGCGCACCAGCACCAGCACGTCGCCCGGTGCCAGCGTCCGTCCGCGGCTTTCCAGCATCACCCCACCGCCGGTTTCGCGCGCGATCCAGCCGGCCAGCGCATCGGCCAGTTGCTGGCGCGCCGTGCGGGCGTGCAAATTCTGCTCCGGCACCTGCCAAGCTTCGGGCGCCGCGACGTCGTCCTGCGGGGCCAGCGGCCAGAGTTCGACGCTGCCGGCATGCCCCTCGCGCGCGGCGAGGTGATGCAGTTCGCCGGGGACGCAGACGCCATCGGCGGCATCGTCGCGCGCGAACACCGCATCGACCAGGTGCAGCACCGGCGCGGTGGAACGGAACGACACATCCAGCGCGCCTTCGACGAAGCGTCCGCCGGCATCGCCGACGCGCCGGCGCAGCTTCGCGCGCCATGCATCGAACCCGTCCGGATCGGCGCCCTGGAAGGAGAAGATCGACTGCTTGCGGTCGCCGACCGCGAACACCGTGCGTGCCACGTCCGGCCGCGCGCCTTCGCCGGCGAAGAATTCCGCGGTCAGCGCGCCGGCGATTTCCCATTGCGCGGGCGCGGTGTCCTGCACTTCGTCCAGCAGCAGATGGTCGATGCCGCCATCCAGCTTGTACAACACCCACGCGGCCCCGGGATCGACCAGCAGTTCGGAGGTGCGGCGGATCAGATCGTCGTAATCCAGCACGCCCGATCCCTCCTTGCCGGCGGCGAAGCGGCGGGCGACCGGCAAGGCGAGCCGCAGCAGCGCCGCCGAGAGGGCGGCGACCTGTGCGGCCGCGCGGGCATCCTCGATCGCCAGGATGCGCTCCTGCTCCTGCGCGAAACATTCGGCGAGTTCCGGCGCCTGGTCGGCAAGTTTCTTGTTGACCAGCGCGCCGGCGCCGCGCGCGCCGCCCTTGGCGTCGAGAAATTCGCCGCACCATTGCGCCCAGCAATCCTGCCGGTCGGCTGCCGCCAGGCCGAGCCATTGCAGCATCCGTCCGGCGCGTTCCGCGACCTTCGGCGACCCTGCCGTGGCGACGCGGGTGGCGGCCTTGCGCACCGCGCTTTCCTTCGGCCATGCCACCGCGCGACGCATCAGCGCCGCCGCATCGCGCTCCCCGCCAAGCGCCACGGCCAGCGCCGCCTCCAGGTCCGGCACGCCGCTGGCAACGAACCCGGTCCAGTTGCGATGCTTGCGCAACATCTCGACCAGGTCGCCGAATTCCTGCAACGACACCAGTCCGGCAAGCCGCTCCAGGTCGGCGCGCCGCGTCGCGTCATGCGCCTCCGCCAGCACCGCTTCCTGCGCCGCGACGCGCGCAGCCAGCGCATCGCTGTCGCCGAGCAGGGAGAAATGCGGATCGAGCCGCGCCTCCAGCGGGAAGCGGCGCAGCAGCGACTGGCAGAAACTGTGGATCGTGCCGATGCGCATGCCGCCGGGCAGGTCCAGCACGCGCGCGAACAGCGCGCGCGCGGCATCGCGCTGCGCCGGCGTCGGCGTGACCGCGAGCGCCTTCAACGCCGCATCCAGTTCGGCATCCGGCAGCGTCACCCAGCGGCCGAGTTCGCGTTGCAGCCGCACCGCCATTTCCGCTGCGCCGGCCCGCGTATAGGTCAGGCACAGGATGCGGCCGGGATCGGCGTCGGCCAGCATCAGCCGCAGCACGCGATCGGTCAGCAGCTTGGTCTTGCCCGATCCGGCGGAGGCGGCGACGAAGGCCGACACGGCGGGATTGCCGGCCGCGCGCTGCGCCGCATTGGCGCGGTCGAGCGCCGCGCTCATGCCTCGTCCGCCTCGCCGGCCCATTCGGCGCGGCGCGCGAGCTGGGCATAGGCGTCGCTGGCGCCGCGGCCGGGATGCGGCGCGCTCAGATAGGCGCGGGTCGGATCGTCGAACGCGGCGATCAGCGCGCGCAATTTCGTCTCCGCCTCGCGCGCGGCGGCGGCGACGGCGGCGCCGTTGCCTTCGAACAGCGTGAGTGTGTGGCCCGGCGTCTCGCCGCCGCCGAGCCGCCAGTAGGTCAGTTCCGCGGTCTCGCCGCACCACGCCTCGCCGAACGCGGCGGCGCGCGCCATCGCCGCTTCCAGCAGCAGTTGCGGGGCGTGGCCGGCTTCGGCCTCCGCGCGGCCGGGCAGGGAGCCGGTCTTGTAGTCCAGGATCGCGAGGCGCTTGTCCGCGCGGCGTTCGATCCGGTCGGCGCGACCGACCAGCCGGAACCCGCCCGGCACATCCAGCGCCCATTCGCCGCGGCATTCCGCACCGATGGCGGCCGGCGCTGCGTCGCTGCGTCGCGCGATCTCCTCGGCGGCCACCCAGTCGGCGATGCGGTGCAGCCGCGGTGCCCACCAGGCCATCAGCGCGGGCCGTACGCCCTGTGCGTGCAACGCCTTGTCCATCGCCTCGCGCAGCCGCGCCGTCGCATCGGCCGGCCACGTGGCGCCCACCTGCTCCAGGAAGCGTTGCAGCGCCCGGTGGACCAGCGTGCCGTAATCCAGCGCATCCGCCGCTTCCTCCAGCCGCTCCAGCTCCGGCAGGCGCAGCACGTGGCGGGCGTAGATGGCGTAGGGATCGGCGATCCAGGTCTCGATCTCGGTGACGCTGAGACGGCGCGGGCGGCGTGCGACCGGCGGGCGCGGTATCGGCCGGGCGGCGCGGATCGGCGGACCGGCAGGCCGGTCCAGTGCCCGCGCCCAGCCGACCGCCGGATGCTCCGCCAGCGCCGCGCCGCGGCCGGCCAGGAACGCGGTCAGCCGGACCAGCCAGCGGGAAGGGACGGCCGGTGCCCCGTCCCGCCGGCGCGGGCAGGACAGGATGGCGACGGGCGCGCAGCAGGCGGCCATCATGAAATCATGCGCCGCCTGGCCCACCGTCTCCTCCGGGCTGCGCAGGCCGGCGGCGCTGCGCATCGGGCGGCTGAGCCACGGGCCGGGATCGGTCGCGGGCGGCCAGACGCCTTCCGTCAGGCCGCCCAGCACCACCACGTCCACCGCCTGCAACCGTGCTTCCAGCAGGCCCCAGATGACCACGCGCGGATGCTCGGCATCCGCCTCCCGCCCGCGCAGGGCGCGGCGGCTGCGCACCACCGCGCCCGCCATCACCGCGTCCAGCAGGCCGGGCAGGATGTCGGGCGGCTGCGGCGGCAGGTGGGGCAGCGCGTCCAGCGCGGCGGCCAGCGTCGCCGCCAGCGCCTCGCCTTCTTCCAGCGCCCACAGCCGCGCCGGGCCGGCCGCATCGGCGGTGGCGGCCAGCGCCTCGCCGGCCGTGACCAGCGCCGCCAGCAGGTCGGACGGTGCCGCGGCGGCCGCGGTGGCGGTCAGCCGCAGCAGCGGCGCGAGGCACGCTTCCAGCCGGTGCAGCAGGTCGGCAACGCCGTCCGGCGGCTCGTCCAGCGCGGCGAGGCGGCGGTGCAGCGCGGCGA
>JAKAZX010000230.1 GCA_021826485.1 Pseudomonadota bacterium
CGCCGAAGGCCGACGCCCAGGCGTCGAACTCATGCACGCCCCGCTCCCGCAGCGCCTCCGGCGCCTGGAACCGCAGCAAGGTGTACATCTCGCCCAGCGTGTTGGTGATCGGCGTCCCCGAAGCCTGGATCAGCGCACGGCCGGGCCGCTTGCGGTCGAGGTAGCGCGCCTTGACGAACAGGTCCCAGGCCCGCTGCGAGCCGTCCGGATCGACGCCCTTCAGATTGATCTGGTTGGTGGCGAAGCTGAGCTTCCGGAATTCCTGCGCCTCATCGACGATGATCTGGTCGATGCCGATCTCCTCCAAGGTCACCATGTCGTCGCGCCGGCTCTTCAGCGCCGCCAGCTTCTCGGCCAGCTTCTCCTTCATCGCCTCGAGCCGCTTGCGGGTGATGCGGTCGCCGTCGTCGGCGCGCAGCATGAGCTCCGCGCACGCGGCGATCTGCTCCTCGATCATCTCCCGCTCGAACGCGGCCGGCACCGGGATGAAGCGGAAGGCCGCATGGGTGATGATCACGGCATCCCAGTTCGCCGTCGCGGCGCGGGCGAGGAACCGCGAGCGCTTCTCCTTCACGAAGTTGGTCTCGTCGGCGACCAGGATGCGGGCGGTCGGGTAGAGCTGCAGGAACTCGCGTGAGACCTGCGCCAGGCAGTGGCCGGGCACGACCAGCATGGCCTTGCTGATCAGGCCGAGCCGCTTCTGCTCCATGATGGCGCCGGCGATGGCGTAGGATTTCCCGGCGCCGACCGCGTGGGCGATGTAAGTCGAGCCAGACGCGACGATGCGCCAGATGACCCGCTTCTGGTGCGCGTAGAGATGGATGATGCTGCTCGCGCCGGGCAGGGTCAGGTGCCGCCCATCGAAGCGACGCGGCACCAGGTTGTTGAAGCGGTCGTTGTAGAGGCGCGCCAGTCGGTCGGTGCGGTCCGGATCGGTCCACACCCAGCCCGTGAACGCCTCCTTGATCCGCGTCAGCTTCTCCTTCGCGGCCTCGGTCGCCTCGCTGTTGAGGACGCGCTTCTCCACCCCGTCCTCGACCACGGTGTCGAAGATCTGCGGTGTCGCGCTGTTCAGCGCGTCGTGCAGCAGCCAGCCGGCGTTGCGCCGCGCGGTGCCCCATTCGGAGGTGCCGGCGGCGGTGCCGGCGAACGGCGCGGTGTCCACGGACCAGGAGGCGATTTCGACGGTGTGGCGCACCCGCGTCGCGGTGCCCATCACCTCGGCGGTAAATGCTTCGATGTCGGCGGCGGGAATCCACGGCGCACCGAGCCGCGCTGTGATGTCCGACGGACGCAGGTCCTCGGGCTGCACCAGCCGCAGCGCCGCCACGTTGCGCGCATACAGCGGGTCGCGCTCGGCCGCGGCCGCGGCGATCGCCAGCTTGGTGCGGACGGCACCCGAGAGATAGGCATCGTCCGTCTCCCAGGCTTCCGTCGCCGGATTGCGGAACACCGTTTCGCCGAGCTGGGCCAGCGCGGTCTCCGCATCGCGGTCCAGCAGCTCGGCCAGATGGTCGATGTCCACGCGGCCGGTCTCGTTGAGGGTGACGGCGAGGGCATCGGCCGCGGTCGCGATCAGCGGCACGGCCGGCGGGGCGATCACCCGCTCGCGGAAGATCGGCCCCATGCGGGCCAGGCCGCTTTCCAGGTCGTAGTCCTCGATGCTGGCGACCAGCCAGCAATCGGGGTCGTCGGCGAATGGCGCCAGGTTCGGCCGGCGATGGGTCTCCCGCTCCTCGCCGGTGTCCGGGTCAGTCGTGACCGAGACGACGGTGTGGTTGATCGGTCCGAAGCCGCGCACGAAGGTGCCGTAGGCAATGCGCAGCCGGACCTGTGCCTCGGCCCAGGGCTGGTCGGCCGCCTGGGCGCGTAGCAGCTCGCGCACCGCGTCGCGAATCGGCAGCAGGGCGCGGATGATCTTCGCGTCGCGGGCAAGAATGCCGCCGCTGCCCTTGGCAGACTTGATCGCCACGGCGCGGGCTTCGCCGTCCACGATCTGCATCAGTTGGCCCGACTGGCCGGGCAGATAGGAGCCTTCCTTGATCGTGGCGCCGTCCGCCGCGGTGCCCGCGCGCAACGCCGCCCCGGCGTCGTCGCCATCGCCAACGTCCGCCCCAGGCCCTGCTGACGCGGTGAAGATGCCCGCGGGCAACCGGTCGAGCGCTTCGGTCAGCAAAGTCTCCAGCGCCGCGCCGTCCTTGCGCGGCCGGCAGGTGTAGGCGAGGCCGGGGCCGTAGATGCCGCGCCGCAGTGCGTGCTCGCCCAGCACCATCTCCGGATGCTCGGCGAAGTAGCGGTTCACCTGGACGCCGGGCGAGGCCTGGCTGTCGGCGTCGTCCGCCTCGTCATCGGCCGCCGCAGCCTCAACCGGGGCGAGGTCGATCCAGGCCGCGCCGGCCGGGGGCCGGCCGGGTTCCCGGCGCTGGAACACCAGCACGTCGATCACCACGTCGGTGCCCGCGCTGGCGCGCATGCTACCCTCGGGCAGGCGCACGGCACCGACCAGGTCGGCCATGGCGGCGATATGCTCCCGTGCCGCGGTACCGGCCTTATCCATCGTGCCGGTGCTGGTGACGAACAGCGCGAGGCCGCCCGGGCGCAGCCGGGCGATCGAGCGGGCGATGAAGTAGTCATGCAGCCGAAGCCGCAGCGCCCGTGTGAGGGGATCGGCCTGCACGATGCGGTCGGAGAAGGGCGGGTTGCCGATCGCCAGATCGAAGCCGCCGGCGAGCGGGCTGCGCGCGTAGTCCTCGCACCGCACCCGCGCCTCGGGATGGACGAGGCGCGCGATGCGGGCAGTGACCGGATCGTATTCGATGCCGGTGAGCCGGCATGTTTCGCGCAGCGCGGGAGGCAGCAGCGCGAAGAACAGGCCGATGCCCATGCCGGGTTCCAGGACGCACCCGCCGGTGAACCCCAGCCGCTGCGCGGCGCCCCAGAGCGCGCGGATGAGCGTCTCCGGCGTGTAGTGGGCATACTGGGTGGCGCGTTGCAGGGCGGCATATTCCTCCGCCGTGACGGCGGCTTCGAGCGCCGCGCCAATGTCCTGCCAATCCGAGCGGAACGCATCCTCGCCGGGACGGCGGAAGCAGTTCTGCGCCAGGTCCGTCGCACCGAAACCGATGAAGCGCAGCAGCTGCGCTTGCTCCTCCGGGGTTGGCGCGCGCCCTGACTGCTCAAGAACCTTCGACAGGCCGATGGTGGCGATGTTGGCTTGCGCCCGGGCGGGCCAGCCCTGGGCCAGTTCGCGGTCACCGGCGAGATGGAAGTTGCGGCCGCGCGCGGCGGGCACAGCCGGCGGCGGCGTGGTGGTGTCGTCAGGATCGTCGGCCTCGTTCGGGTCTTCGACGGCTTGCGGTGTGTGATGGGTCCAGCCCGACAAGGCGGTGCTGTCGAACAGGCTGAGCGTGAATTCGCTGGTGTCGGCCGGCATGGTGGTCTCCTCGTGGGTCAGTAGTGCGGGCAGCCGCGCCCCTCAGCCGTCTGGAAGCGGCCGGGCCGGATGGCTGAATGGTTGATCGGCAAGGGCTGACCGAAGACCGGTCAGCGGCGCGGCGCTATGCGGCTGCTGGCATCGGTTCCGGGACGTTCGCCGTGCTGCGGTCGTCGGCGCGCAGCACGCTCTCGGGCGATCCCGCCTGACGGTTCGCGTAGTCGGGATGGAAGGCGAGCAGGTAATCGGCGATGCGCTGCGCGTCCGCCGCCGCGCGGAAGATTTCCTTGCGGTCGGAGCGCAGTCGCTCCAGCCAGGACGCGACGTAGGCGGCGTTGTTGGAGAAGTCGCTGTCGGAGACCGCGATCCCGAGCTCGGCGCAAACCATTACTTGGCCGATTTCGGCTCGCAATTCTTCCCTCGAATAGTCATGCGAGCCGAACCGGTTGCGCAGATCGCGATTGAGCCGCGACGAATGACCCGTCCAATGCGATGCCTCATGAAGCAGCGTCCCGCAGAATCCTTCCGATGTCGCAAAGGAAGACGGTGGCGGCATCTGGATGTAATCCGTCGCCGGCGAATAGAACGCACGATCGCCACCGATCCGCACAACGGCACCGCTGTTGGCGAGGATGATCTCAGCCGCCTCCAGCGCACGCCACGGCGCTTCCGCGATCGTCGGCGGGATGTAGTCGGGAATGCCGTCGATCTGGCTGGCGTGGAACAGGGTGAAGGCGCGCAAGAGGGGAATGCGCTTGACCATATCCGCGTCGTCCTCGGGCCGGGACTCGTCGCGCAGCTCCAGCCGCTTAAAGAAATACCCGGTCGTGCCGCGCTCGCCCTTACGGACCTGCCAGCCCCGGTCCTCGGCCTGCTTGTAGGTTGCCCAGCGGGGATCGCCGCTGCTGAAGGCGAGGGAGGACATGCCGAGCGTCAGCACGTTGATGCCGCGATAGCGCTGGCCGGAGGCCGCGTTGCACGGCATCGCCGGACCGCCGGCCTTGTCGGGATCCCACGGCTTGCGCCAGGGCGGCGTGCCAGCCTCGAGGGCGGCGATGATACGGTCGGTGACCTCCTGATAGTGATCGCGCGGCGTTCGGTTGCTCGTCCCGCCATGGTTCTCCGTGCTCGCCGGGATGCGTGTTCTGTTCATCGGGGTGTCCTTCCCTCATGGATTTATGGAACACCCCTCCCACCCCGCAGCCCGGCCGATCGGGGCAAGGGCGTGCGCAGCACGGGAGCGCGAAGCGCGACACCCCCTTGCGGCGGGCGGACGGCGATGCGGTAGCCAACCTCCTTCCATCTTTAGGTTTGGCTGGCTTCCTCGCCGCTGCTTCTTGGTTCCGACTTGCGCCGCGCTGGATCGCATCCCGATCCGGCGCTACGGCACCTCCGCCACCGCGCGCAGGGTGTCGTTCCAGTCCTTCAGCCCGTCCGGAGGTAGGATCGTGTCGAACCGCACCCCGGTCGCAGCGGCCATGTCCTGCAGGCGGGCAGCGTAGCGGCGTCCGGCAGTGTCGGCGTCGGTGGCGGCGATCAGCACGCCGGCTGGGTCGGCCGACAGCCCATGCAAAACCTGCCGCAGCGCCGCCTCGGTCGCCGGGCCTATGCCGCCGGCGGTCGCGGCATACAACGTGTCGCGGCGCGCACCCTCGATCGCCGCTAGGCTCAGCGCGTCGATCGCCGCCTCGCACACCGCGATGCGGGGCAGGAGGCCTGCGCCGCCGGGCAGACGGAACAGCGTCTTGCTGCCGCCGGCCGAGAAGCCGCGCCAGGCAGGGCCGCGCATCTCGATGCCGGTCAGTCGTCCGGCGCTGTCCCGGTGCGCAAACCAGGCGCTGCCTTGAGGGCCTTCCCGGACAGCATCGGTGATGCGTGCGGCCACCAGGACAGACCCCGGCAGGCCACGCGGCCCGGCGAGGTAGCGCCAGGCCGCTGAACCGTGTGAGAGGAGCGGGCGCCGTGCCCAGCGCCGTTCGACCGGCACATCCGGCGTGGCCATCCGTCGGGCGCGGACAGCCGCGGGGGAGACGGGCACGATGCCGGCGAGGCCACGCAGCACACGGCACGCCCCGGCAAAGGTTAGGCCCCGGTCGAGGTGCTGGACGAGGGTGAAGACATCGCCCTTGGCCTCGCTCAAGGGATCCCACCAGCCACGGCCGCCATGGGTGACGATCACGATTTCGCCAGGACCGCGCCGGTATTTGAGGCTGCGGCGGGTACTCTCGGCACGATCGAGCCGCCAGACCGGCGGCAGCCGTTCCAGCAGCGCCGCGCAACTCACGCTGGCCTTCAGCCGTTCGTTCTCCTCATTCTGCCCGTGCATTGCTCCGCCCTCCTCTCGGGATCGGCCGGGCACGGATGGGAGCGGCACCATGCCTCTCCCCTCTCCTTCTGCTCGGCCGTGTCCTCCGGGGGCCGCGAAGCCGGCGCGGGGCAAGGGCGTGCGCAGCACGGGAGCGCACAGCGCGACGGACCCTTGCGGCGCGCCCAGCGCCAGCGGTAGCGTTGACGGCCCCGCCTGCAGGGGCATCCTCATAACTGAGCAGCGGCTTGGCAGGTGACGGCGCTGACTGCCGGATTGAAATTCCGTCTGTTTCCCTTGCAATGGGTCGGGTTTTTGCAGAAGATCTGGGGTTGGCAATGCCGGGACGGCGCACAACACTGACACAGCGAGCCGAGGCGCAGATTGCGAAGCGCCGCGACGACGCCTTCTTCACGCGCGAGTTCCTTGATCTCGGCGGCGAACGTCAGGTGGTGCGCGCGCTGCGCGAGCTGACCGAAGACGGCAAGCTGATCCGTCTCGGCTACGGGGTTTATGGCCGCGCGGAAATCTCCCCGATCACTCGGCAACCGATGCTGGCCGGCGACGGGTTCGGTTGCCGGCCGAGGAAGCCACTGCCTTCACCCGCGAATTCGGGGACATTCTGGCCGCGTTCGAGTACGAGCACTGACGGTGGGAGTGGTGGACGTGACCCAGATATTGTTCGGCCAGGACGGCACCGACCGGCACCATCCGGGAGCCGGCTGGTCGGACGACGAACCGGGGTATGGCCAGGGCGCCGAACTCATGTGACAGCGGGTGACAGGCGATCGTTTGGTTGATTCGATGCGGCTTTCCCCGATTCGGAGCCGCCTCGATGAGCACTGTCGATGATCCCCTCCCCGGCAAATCCCGT
>JAKAZX010000231.1 GCA_021826485.1 Pseudomonadota bacterium
GCCGCGCCCGCGACGCCGCCGCCGGCAGCGCCGCCGCGGGGGCACACCGCGCCGACATGGCGCTGGCCGACGCCGCCACCGGCCTGCCCGCCGAACAGGCCAGCACCGGCCAGCAGAAGGCGCTGCTGATCGGCGTGGTGCTGGGCCATGCCGCGCTGCTGGCCGAGGCGCGCGGCTTCGCGCCGCTGCTGCTGCTGGACGAGCCGACCGTGCATCTGGACGCGGCGCGCCGCGCGGCGCTGTTCGCGGCCCTGCTGCGGCTGCCCGCGCACGGCGTCCTGACCTCGGCCGATCGCGACACGTTCGCACCGCTGCGGGGGCAGGCGGAAGCCTTGCGCGTGGTGGCCGGCAGCCTCCTTCCGGACGCCGCATCCGATGTTGCGAATGCGTGATCCCCCTGTGGCAAACTCCGCAGAATTCCTATATGTTTCGTCATCCCGCACGCTTCTGGAGCATCCCGCCGGCATGAGCGACAGCGCCACGCCACCGCCCGAATCCGATGCCTACGACGCGTCATCCATTTCCGTCCTGCGCGGGCTGGATGCGGTGCGCAAGCGCCCCGGCATGTATATCGGCGACACCGATGACGGCTCCGGCCTGCATCACATGGCCTTCGAGATCATCGACAACGCGGTCGATGAGGCGCAGGCCGGCTTCGCCACGCGGGTCGAGCTGACGCTGAACGGCGACGGCAGCGTCACCGTGCGCGACGACGGCCGCGGCATCCCCACCGACATCCATGCCGAGGAAGGCGTCTCGGCCACCGAGGTGGTGCTGACGCGGCTGCATGCCGGCGGCAAGTTCAACCAGAATTCCTACAAGGTTTCCGGCGGCCTGCATGGCGTCGGCGCGGCGGTGGTGAACGCGCTGTCGGAATGGATGGAAGTGCGCATCTGGCGCGGCGGGCAGGAGCATTTCATCCGCTTCCGCCACGGCGATGCCGAGGCGCCGCTGCGCGTGGTCGGCCCGGCCGAGTGGCCAAGCGGCACCGAGGTGGTGTTCAAGCCGAGCCCCGCCACCTTCACCCGCACCGAGTTCGATTTCGCGGTGCTGGAACGCCGGCTGCGCGAACTCGCGTTCCTGAATTCCGGCCTGACCATCGTGCTGCGCGACGAACGCCATCCGCCGGCGCAGGAATGCACCTTCCGCTACGACGGCGGGCTGGTCGCCTTCGTCGAATGGCTGGACCGCGCCAAGGTTGCGGTGTTCACGCCGCCGATCACCGTCAGCTCCGCCGACGGTCCGCACGGCATCCGCGTGGAGTTCGCACTGTCCTGGAACGACAGTTTCCACGAGACGATGCTGTGCTTCACCAACAACATCCCGCAGCGCGACGGCGGCACGCATCTCGCCGGCTTCCGCCAGGCGCTGACCCGCGTGGTGACGAAATACGCTGAAGGGATGGGCAAGAAGGAGAACCTCGCGCTGGTCGGCGACGACATGCGCGAAGGCATGACGGCGGTGCTGTCGGTGAAGGTGCCGGACCCGAAATTCTCCTCCCAGACCAAGGAGAAGCTGGTCAGCAGCGAAGTGCAGCCGGTGGTGCAGGCGGTCGCCGCGGACGCCATCGCGCACTGGTTCGAGACGCATCCGAAGGAGGCGCGCGCCATCATCCAGAAGGTGATGGACGCCGCCGCGGCACGCGAGGCGGCGCGCAAGGCGCGCGAACTGACGCGGCGCAAGGGCGTGCTGGACGTGTCCACGCTGCCCGGCAAGCTCGCCGACTGCCAGGAGCGCGATCCGGCGCGGTCCGAACTGTTCATCGTCGAGGGCGATTCGGCCGGCGGCTCCGCCAAGCAGGGGCGCGACCGGCGCTTCCAGGCGATCCTGCCGCTGAAAGGCAAGATCCTGAATGTCGAGCGCGCGCGCTTCGACCGCATGCTGAGCAGCGCGGAGATCGGCACGCTGATCACCGCGCTTGGCACCGGCATCGGCCGCGCCGAACCCGACCAGGGCGGATTCGATGTCGCCAAGCTGCGCTACCAGCGCATCGTCATCATGACCGACGCGGACGTGGACGGATCGCATATCCGCACCCTGCTGCTGACGTTCTTCTACCGCCAGATGCCGCAACTGATCGAACGCGGCTTCCTGTACATCGCCCAGCCGCCGTTGTACCGCGCCAAGCGCGGCAGCGACGAACGCTATCTGAAGGACGATGCGGCGCTGGAGCGCTTCCTGCTCGACAAGGCGCTGGGCGAAGCGCGGCTGATCTATGCGGACGGCCGCGCGCTGGAAGGCGACGAGCTGCGCGAGGAGGCGACGTGGCTGCGCGAAGCCACGCTGCGGCTGCGCCGGCTGACCACCGCCGCGCCGCTCGCGGTGGTGGAGCAGGCGGCGGTGGCCGGCGCGCTGACGCCGGACGCGGCGCAGGTCAACACGGTCGCGCAGACGCTGGTGCAGCGGCTGGACGCGATCTCCCTGCCGGCGGAGCGCGGCTGGGTGGTCTCCGGCGGCGCCAACGGCCTGACGCTCGCGCGCACCGTGCGCGGGGTCGCGGAGCGCCATCTGCTCGACACCGCGACGCTGCGCAGCGCCGAGGCGCGATGGCTTGCCGAGCGGCACGGCTGGCTCATGCAGCGCTTCGCCACACCCGCGACGCTGCGGCTGGACGGGCAGGAGACGCAGGCCGACGGACCGGCGGCGGCATTCGAGCGCATCCTGGCGCATGGCCGCCGCGGCCTGACGGTGCAGCGCTTCAAGGGACTGGGCGAGATGAATCCCGACCAGTTGTGGAAGACCACGCTCGATCCCGCGGTGCGCACGCTGTTGCAGGTGAAGGTGGGCGATGCCGAGGATGCCGGTCAGGTGTTTGCGACGCTGATGGGCGACGTGGTGGAACCGCGGCGGGAGTTCATCGTCGGCAACGCCCTCAAAGTCGCCAATCTGGACGTGTAGCGATGGCAGGCGCGGCGAAGCTGATCGCGGATATCGGCGGCACCAACGCCCGCTTCGCGCTGGCGCAGGACGGCAGGATTTCCCACCTGACCGTGCTGCCGACCGGAAAATACCCGACCTTGCAGGCGGCAGCGAAGGATTTTCTCGGCGGCCTGCCGGGCGACATGAAAGTGACGCGCGGCGCCGTCGATATCGCCGGGCCGGTCACCGGCGATCGCGTGCAACTGACCAACAGCGGCTGGTCGTTCTCGATCGCCGAGGCAAAGGCCCAGCTCGGCTTCGACGACCTGCAGGTGGTCAACGATTTTGCCGCGGCGGCGCTGGGGATTCCACTGCTCGGCAGCGACGAGTATATCGCGGTCGGCGGCGGGACGGCGGTGGCGCAGGGGCCGATCGGCGTGATCGGGCCGGGCACCGGCCTCGGCGTCGCCGGCCTCATCCACGCGGATGGACGCTGGGTGGTGCTGCCGGGCGAGGGCGGGCACGGCACCATGCCGCCGGCAACGCGGGAGGAGGGGGCGATCCTCGACATCCTGCGCGACCGCTTCGGCCATGTCTCGGCGGAGCGCGTGCTGTCCGGCCACGGGTTGCAGAACCTGCATCAGGCGCTGGCGCAGCGGCAGGGCGCGCCGGCGGCGGCGATCACCGATCACGAGATCACCGCCGCGGCGCTGTCCGGCAGCGATCCGCTCAGTGCGCGCGTGCTCGACCTGTTCTGCGAGATGCTCGGCACCGTCGCCGGCAACCTGGCGATGACGCTGGGCTGCACCGGCGGCGTCTATCTGATCGGCGGCATTCTGCCGCGCTTCGCCGAACGCTTCGCCGCCTCCGGCTTCCGCGCGCGGTTCGAGAGCAAGGGGCGTTTCGCCGGCTACATGCGCGCCATTCCGACCTTCCTGGTGACGCATGAGAACCCGGCCATGCTCGGCCTTGCCGGGATGGAATGACGGGGGCGCCGATGACCAAGCTGCACACGACCGACTGGGATCGCGACGCGGCGCTGACCACGGCGCGCATCCTGCTGGAGATCAAGGCGGTGAATTTCCGCCCCGCCGAGCCGTTCACCTTCACCTCCGGCTGGAAATCGCCGGTCTATATCGACTGCCGCCGCATCATCTATTTCCCGCGCGCGCGCACGCGCATCTGCGAACTGGCGGTGGAGAAGATCGGCCGCCATGTCGGGCTGGAGAGCATCGAGGTGGTGGCGGGCGGCGAAACCGCGGGCATTCCCTTCGCCGCCTGGATCGCCGACCGGATGCACCTGCCGATGGCCTATGTCCGCAAGCAGGCCAAGGGGTTCGGCCGCAACGCGTTGATCGAGGGCGACGTGCCGGAAGGCCGGCGCACCCTGCTGGTCGAGGACCTGACGACGGACGGGCAGAGCAAGGTGCGCTTCGCGACCGCGCTGCGCGAGGCCGGCGCGATCGTCGATCACGCCTTCGTCGTGTTCTTCTACGGCGTGTTTCCCGGCAGCTTCGAGACGCTCGCCCGCATGCAGGTCGGGCTGCACCATCTCTGCACCTGGTGGGACGTGCTGGAAGCCTGCCGCGACCGGCCGTATTTCGACGATGCGGCGCTGGCCGAGGTGCGGCGCTTCCTGGAAAACCCGGTCGCGTGGTCGGCGGCGCATGGCGGGGTCGCCAGCGCCGAGGAAGCGGCGGCGCGCAAGGGCGGCGAGGGGTAGCGCGGCGGCGGCTATTTCCGCCGGCGCAGCCGCCGCGCGTTGACGGTGGCGCGGCGGTGCCACGGCGCCAGCAGCGCATCGAAGCCGGCCAGCCCGCCCGAGGCGAAGATCGCCATCGCCGAGCTTTGCGCCGCCGCCAGCTTCTCCAGCACCATGCGCTGGTATTCCAGCGGCGAGCACTGGTTGAACGCCATCATCAGCCCGCGCCGCGCGATCACCTCGGTGGAGGCGAGGGCGAGTTCGGCGGCCATCAGCGGCAGGGCGGGGGTGCGGCGGCGGGTGCGATGTGACATGTCTGCGACATGGCGCGCAGCGGCCGGCACGGCAAGGGCGGCCGCGTCACAAGCTTCGGCATCTCAGTAGCGATGGCGGGCGAACAGCAGCAGCAGCACGATGATCAGCAGGACGATGCCGAGGCCGCCGCCGCCCCAGCCGCTGCGCGGCCCGTCGTAATAGCCGTTGCCGTACCAGCCGCGCCGGTAGCCGCTGTGGCCGAAACCGCCCAGCGCCAGGACGATCAGCACGATCACCAGAATGGTCAGCATCGCAGCCCCCGCAGATGATTGCGGGCAGCCAACGCCCGTGCTGCGGAGGAGTTGAGCCTCGTGCGATCCGGCGGCGGCGGGCGCTGAAGTGGGCCGGTCAGCCGGTGCGGCGCTGCTGCCCCTGCCCGGCCAGCCAAGCCTTCAGGGCGGCGTTGGCGCGTGTCTGCCAGCCGGGGCCGGTACGCCGCAGCCCGGTCAGCACATCGGCATCGAGGCGCAACGTGACCTGCCGCTTCGGCGAAGGGGAGGGCGGTCGGCCGCGGCGGATCAGCTTCGGCCCGTCGAAGATGTCGGCCCGCGCGAAGAACGCGTCCGTCAACTCCGGCGCGTCATCGGGATCGGTCCAGGGCTTCCGCCCAACGTCTTGCTTCCTCGGCATGGCCGTACCTCATCGAAATCACCCGCCGCGCCCCGCCGCGTGGCGTCCAGACGATCACCACGAAGCGGTCCAGCAGATAGCCGCCCGTAATGTAGCGCCGCTCACCGTAGTCCCGCCGCTCGTCCGGTCCGGTGGCGTGTGGCCCAGCGAACACGAGGGCCGCATCCGCGAAATCGAGGCCGCGATCCGCAAGCGTCGCCGCCCGTTTGGCGGGATCGAACGTGATGCGCACGACTTTAATGTAGCTACGGAAAAGCGCCCGCGCAAGCCGCTGCGGCACGATCCCGTCATCGCGACGAGACGGTCAGGTCCACGAAAGCTGAAAGGCTTGGGGGAAGCATGGTGCTGCTGGGCGGGATTGAACCGACGACCTCCCCCTTACCAAGGGGGTGCTCTACCACTGAGCTACAGCAGCGCCGAGGCTGGAAGGCGCGGTTACCTACCGTCTGGCCGGGCGGCGTGCAACCCTTCTGTCGGGTCAGGCGGTGAGGCGCCGAACAGCAGGGCGACGTAGCGGCGCAGATGCGCGATGCTGTCGCGGGCGGCATCGGCATCGCCGGTCGCCTTGGCGAGAATGAACGCACCCTGCAACACCGCCTGGGTGTGCAGCGCCAGGCTGCGGGGGGTCCAGCCGCCGTCGCGGACGCCGTGGCGCTGCATGGCGGCGGCGATGTCATCCTCCAGCGTCGCGGCATGGTGGGTGATGGAGGCGGCGCAGGCGTCGCGGATGGCCGGGTTGGTGGCGTAGGCTTCCTGCACCAGGGTGCCGACCAGGCAGGTGAACTCCGGCACCGCGCCGCGGATCAGCGCGGCGCGGAAATCCAGATAGCCCAGCACGCGGTCGAGCGGGTCGGCATGCGCGTGGTAGGGCGCGGCCGCGAACAGGGCGTCGGTGACCTCCGACCAGTGCGCGGCGGCGGCGACCGCGAGATCGTCCTTGCTGCGGAAATGGTGGAAGAACGCGCCCTTGGTGACGCCGGCCGCCTGACAGATCTCCTCCACCGAGGTTGCCGCATAGCCGCGGGTGCGGATCACCGAGAACGCGGCCTCCAGCAGCCGCGCCAGGGCTTC
>JAKAZX010000232.1 GCA_021826485.1 Pseudomonadota bacterium
GCCAGCCGAGCGTGATCGCCCAGGGCAGCAGCACCATCTGCCCGGGCATGAACACGCCGAGCGTCATCACCAGGAACAGCGTCTCCGACCCGCGGAACCGCCATTTCGACAGCACGTAGCCGTTGATCGCGCCGATCGCGGTGGAGATCAGCGTCGCCGGCACCGCCATCTCCAGGGAGTTGACGAAGAACGGCGCGATCCCCGCGCAGCCGCCGCTGACGCACAGCCGGTGCCACACGATGCCCCAGTGCGCCAGGGAGAATTCCCGCGGCACCGCGATCAGCCCGTTGCGGCCGATATCGTCCAGCCCGCGGAAGGAATTCAGAATCACCACCGCGATCGGCAGCAGATACCATGCGGCAAAGGCGGCGAGCGCCAGATGCACGCCGATCCTGGCGCGCCGGCGCCGCCAGGTGCCGGCCGAGGCCAGCGGGTCGTAGGCGATCGTGGTGCTAGACATGGCGCCGCTGCCGCCATGCCAGCCAGCCGCCATAGGGCAGCAGCACCAGCAGCAAGGCCGCCAGCACCATCATCGCCGCCGCCGCCCCTTCCGCCAACTGGCCGCGCTGGAACATCAGGTCATAGACATAGATCGCCGGCACCGTGGTGGCGATGCCCGGCCCGCCGGAGGTGAGCGCGAGCACGAGGTCGAAGGTCTTGATGGCGAATTGCAGCAGGATCACCAGCACCGCGATGAACAGCGGCCGGATCGCCGGCAGGATGATGCGCAGATAGATGCGCGGCATCGCCGCCCCGTCGATCTGCGCCGCCTTCACCAGATCCGGATCGACCGCGCGCAGCCCGGCCAGGAACAGCGCCATCGCGAAGCCGGAGGCCTGCCAGATGCCGGTGATGACGACGGCATAGATCGCCATGTCGCGCCGCACGATCCAGTCGAAGCTGAAATCCGGCCAGCCCAGCCCGCGCACCAGATGCTGCACGCCGCTGGTGGGATTGAGGATCCAGCGCCAGACCGTGCCGGTGACGACGAAGGAGATCGCCAGCGGATACAGATAGACGGTGCGCCAGAACGCCTCCGCCCGCACCCGCTGGTCGATCAGGATGGCCAGCAGCAGGCCGAGCAGGGTCGCGCCGATCACGTAGAGCGAGCCGAAGATGAACAGGTTGGTATAGGCGATGTTCCAGCGATGGTTGCTCCACAGCTCCCGGTAGTGCAGGAAACCAGCATAGTGGTAGTCCGGCAGCAGCGTGGAGTTGGAGACCGAGATCCACGCCGACCACAGCGCGAACCCGACCACGTAGACCAGCGTCGCGACCAGCGACGGCGCCAGCACCAGATGCGGGGTGTACTGCGTCAGGCGCCGCATCGGTCAGACCATCACCTCGCTCTCCTGCTCGATCTTCGCCGGGTCCAGCGCCATGTTGGCGCCGGCGGCGGCGGGCAGCCCGAGCATGCCGTTCACCGGCCGCAGCGGATGCGCCAGGAAGTGCATGTTGATGTCGTTCCACTTCACCAGGTATTCCTGGTACGGCGTGTGGATCGGCGACTGCGCGACGGTGAAGTGAATCCCGATCGGCGTGGAATGCCCGTGCGGGATCACGATCAGGTCGTGCGCGGTCGCCAGGGCGGCGATCTTCAGCGTCTCCGACAGGCCGCCGCACCAGTAGATGTCGGGTTGCAGGATATCCAGCGCGCCGGCATCGACGAAGCGGCGGAAGCCCCAGCGCGTGTATTCGTGCTCGGCGCCGGACAGCGGGATGCGGGTCTTGGCCTTCAGCTTCGCGTGCGTGTCGATGCGGTCGGGCATGAACGGCTCCTCCAGCCAGCGCGGGCGGAATTCCTCGATCCGCTCGCACAGGCGCACCGCATAGTCGAAATTCATGCTCTGCCAGCAGTCGAGCATGATGTCGTAATCCTCGCCCAGTGTCTCGCGCAGCGTGCGCACCAGGGCGACGTTCCTGTGCAGCCCCTCGTGCCCGCTCATCGGTCCGTGGCGGAAGAACCACTTTTGCGCGGTGTAGCCCTGCGCCTTGAACGCCAGCGCGCGGTCCCGCACGCGGCCCATGTCCTCGACGGCGTAGCCGAGCATGCTGGCATAGGCCGGCACCGCCTCGCGCGTCGGGCCGCCGAGCAGCCGCCAGATCGGCTGGCCGAACGCCTGGCCGCGGATGTCCCACAGCGCGCAATCGACCGATGACAGCGCGATCATCGCATCGCCCTGCCGGCCGTGCACCTGGAAGCGGTGCATCTGGTCCCACAACAGTTCGGTCGCGGTCGGGTCCTGGCCGATCAGCAGGTGGGCAAGCTGCGTCAGCACCAGCCGCGCCGCGTCCGGCCACAGCGGGCCGGCGCGGCCGGTGATGCCGGCATCGGTCTCGATGTCCAGGAAATCCTGGGTGACGCGGAAATGCCGTTCGTCGATCTGCTGGCCGCCCTGCCGCCACGGATCGCGCCGATGCTCGGGGTAGATGTCGATCGGGCGGACCAGCCGGTCCTCCCACATCGGCCCGTCGGTCGTGAGCGTGCCGGTGAGCCTGCGGATGCGCAGCCGCGTGATCTTCATCGTGCCGTCCCCTTCACGCCGCATCCTCCAGATTGTCGAGGAAGAAGCGGTAGCTGTTGTACACGTGCTGGCGCAGCAGCTCCGCCGCGCGGCCGTCGTCGCCGTCCTGCATCGCCCCGACGATGTCAGCGTGATGCCGCTGCGAATCCGCCACCTGCGCCGGCGTGCGCGTCAGCCGGTAGCGCACCGCGCGGATGCGGCCGGAGATGCGGGCATAGGCGTCGATCAGCTCATGATTGCCGCTGGCGCGCACCAGCCGATCGTGGAATTCCGTATCGTGCGGCTGATACTCCGCCGCCCCGGCCTGCACGGCCGGCACCGCCGCGGCCAGCGCCTCGGCCAGTGTGGCCAGCAGGTGCGGCCGGTCATGCGCCGCGGCGATGCGCAGCGCGCCGGTTTCCAGCACCGCGCGCAGCTCGCAGATTTCCTGCAACTCCCGCGCGTCATACTGGAATACGAAGGTGCCGCGCTGCGGCCGCACCTCCACCAGCCGTTCCGCCTGCAACTGCGCGAAGGCGTCGCGCACCGGCGTGCGGCTGACGCGAAGCTGCTCGGCGATGGTGTTCTCGCTGATCTGGGCGCCGAGTTCGATATGGCCGGTCACGATCAGCTCGCGGATCTGGTCGGTCACCAGCGCCGCCAGCGAGCGTGGACGGCCGAGCGGCGCCAGGGTCGGCCGCTCGGCCACGGTCGCCAGGGTCACATCTGCGCTTCCACCGCGTCGCCCAGCTTCGCCGCCGCGTCCTTCGACGACATGCCCGGCGTGTTGACGAACTCGGTGATCACTTCCAGCATGGCGCCGCGGTATTTCTGCAGCACGGACATGTTGTGCGCCATGCTCAGCACCAGCGTCCCCGCCTTGATGCTCGCCTGCAGGTCGCGCTGGGAGATCTGTTGGCACGGGTTGAAGCCCTGGCTGAGATCGACATCCATGCGCGCCGGGATCGACCCCTTGGCCTGGTTGAAGATGCGCTGGAAATCCTGGCTCATGATCAGGTGCGCCAGCAGCTTCTGGCCGGCGATGTAGTCGGGGTCCTTCTGGGTGAAGAACACCACCGAATCGCTGTTCAGGATGAAGTGCGGCTTGCCGTCGTCCGCCGGCGCCTGCGCGCACAGGTAATCGACGCCGTATTTGAAGCCTTCGGCGTTGTAGGTGCCGATCGCCCAGTCGCCCATGACGAAGAACCCGGCCTTGCCGTTAAGCATCATGTTGGCCGAGGCGTCCCATTCGCGCCCGGGCATCCCCGGATCGGTCCAGCCGATGATCTTGCGCAGCTCGTCGAACGCGGCCTGCATCTCGCTCCCGCGCAGCGCGTCCATGTCCATCTTGACGAAGGCGCGGCGATACAGGTCGGTGCTCATGCCGTACACGACCGTCTCGAACAGCGTCGCGTCCACCCAGTCCTGGCTGCCGTGCGCCACCGGGATGATGCCGGCCGCCTTCAGCTTCTCGGCATCCGCGTTGAACTCCGCCCAGGTCTTCGGCATCTCGGCGATGCCGGCCTTGTCCAGCGCCTTCTTGCTGGCCCACAGCCAGTTGATGCGATGGATGTTCATCGGCGCCGCGACCCAGTGGCCCTGCGGCTTCATCACGCCGATCAGTTCCGGCGCCACCAACTGGTCCCAGTGTTCCTTGGTGGCGATGTCGTCGAGATTGGCAGTCTTGCCGGTGGCCGCCCATTCGGCGATCTCCGGCCCCTTCAGTTGCACCGCCGGCGGCGCATCGCCGGACAGCACGTCGGCGCGCAGCTTGGCGATGGTGTTGGCGGTGTGCCCGGCGATCGAGGTCGCCGTCCACTTGCCGCCGGCGGCGGTGAACATGTCGCCCAGCTTGGCGATCGCCGCCGCGTCGGACCCGGTGCTCCATTGCGACAGCAGGTTGGTCTTGGGCTGCTGCGCCGCCGCGCCGGACGACGCCAAGGCCCCGATCGCCAGCAGCGCCGCGCCCAGCAGCGCGCCCCGACGGTGCTCCATCACGTTCCTCCCTCCGTCCTGTTGCCGCCCGTTGCCCGGGCCGTCGCGGAAGGCTGGCATACAAGACGCTAGCTGACAAGCGCGGGTTTGCCCCGCGTCGGTTCAGGCCAAGCCCGCCAGCAGCTCCGCCGCGCTGCGCCCGAGCAGCGGGTGCCGCCAGTCGGGCGCCACGTCGTGCAGCGGCCGCAGGACGAAGGCGCGTTCATGCGCGCGCGGATGCGGCAGCAGCGGCGGCGGCGGTGCGGTGCGGCGCATCCCGTTCAGTTCGATCAGGTCGAGGTCGAGCGTGCGCGCTGCGTTCGGGGCGCCGCGCCGCCGCCCCGCCGCCACCTCGATCGCGTGCAGCCGCGCCAGCAGCCATGCCGCGTCGGCCTCCCCCTCCAGCCGCGCCATGCCGTTGATGTAGTCGGGCTGGTCGGCCGGCGGCACCGGTGCGGTGTCGTACCAGCGGGAGACCGCGGTCACCCGCAATCCGGGCAGGCTGCGCAGCGCCTCCGCCGCGGCGCGGCAGGCGACCAGCGGCGATTCGCCCTGCCGGCCGGGCAGGTTGGCGCCGATCGCGATCAGGATCATGCCGTCGTTCCTCGCCAAGTGCTCATACGGGTTTCATTCCTTGGCAAGCCCGGGGGATCAAGATATGCCGCGTTTCCGCGCCGCCCCGGTATTGCCCGGCGGCGGTCCATCGCATCACGAAAGGTTACATCATCATGCATTACCTGCCCACCGAGCGAACCGCCCTGTTCATCGACGGCGCCAATCTCTACTCCGCCTCGCGCAATCTCGGCTTCGACGTGGATTACCGCAACCTGCTGGAATATTTCCGCAAGCGCGGCAACCTGCTGCGGGCCTACTACTATTCGGCGGTGATCGAGACGGAGGAGTATTCGCCCCTCAAGCCGCTCACCGACTGGCTGGCCTATAACGGCTACACGCTGGTCACCAAGCCGGCCAAGGAATTCACCGACGCCACCGGCCGCCGCCGCGTCAAGGGCAACATGGATATCGAGCTGGCGATCGACATGCTCGAACTGGCCGACAAGCTCGACCACGCCATCCTGTTCAGCGGCGACTCGGATTTCCGCCGGCTGGTGGAGGCGGTGCAGCGCCGCGGCGTGCGCGTGTCCGTCGTCTCCTCGATCCGCACCAGCCCGCCGATGATCGCCGACGAACTGCGCCGCCAGGCCGACCAGTTCGTGGAACTGGCGGAGATCGCGCCGGACTTCACCCGCCGGCAGATGGAGCCGCGGCCGCCGCGTGCCGGCGCGCCGCTGCGCCAGACGCCGGCGGAGCCGTTCGTCGATCCGCACGACGCGGCCTGATCCGGTGCAGCGCGCCACCCCCCAGGCCGGGCCGGAGATCGCAGCCCCGGATACCGACTGCCCGCTGTGCCCGCGGCTCGCCGCCTATCGCACGGCGCAGCGGGCCGCGCATCCGGACTGGTTCAACGCCCCGGTGCCGAGCTTCGGCGGGACGGAGGCGCGGCTGCTGATCGTCGGCCTCGCCCCGGGGGTGAAGGGTGCCAACCGCACCGGCCGCCCGTTCACCGGCGACCATGCCGGCATCCTGCTCTATCGCACCCTGCTGTCGCGCGGTCTCGCCAGCGGCAGCTACCGCGCCGATCCGGCGGATGGCGTCACGCTGCACGACTGCCGCATCGCCAATGCGGTGCGCTGCGTGCCGCCGGCCAATCTGCCGGAACCGGCGGAGGTGACGACGTGCAACCGCTTCCTGCGCGGCGAATTGCAGGGCATGCCGCAGTTGCGCGCGGTGCTGGCACTCGGCGTGCTGGCGCATGCCGCGGTGCTGAAGGCGTACGGCATTCCGCCCGCCCGCATCCGCTTCCGCCACGGCGCAGTACACGAACTGCCGGACGGGCTGCTGCTGGCCGACAGCTATCATGTGTCCCGCTACAACACGCAGACCGGCCGGCTGACCGAGGCGATGTTCGAGGCGGTGATCGACGATCTGCTGGCGCGCCTGCGCGCGGCGGAAACGGGGGCGACGGTGTCGGCATGAACCGCCGTCGCGCAGCATCCGGCGCGGCGCCCGCGCCCCAATCCGGCG
>JAKAZX010000233.1 GCA_021826485.1 Pseudomonadota bacterium
GATCGCCCAGATCCCGACATTCTGGATGGCGCAGTAGCCGGAGGCGAGGTTGGGCACCACGTCCCAGCCGCCGCCGCCGAGCAGCTTGCGCGGCGCGACACCCATGTTGATCGAATCCTGCCAGAATTTCAGCGCCTGGACGGTTCCGGGGCCGTTAAACGCGCTCTTGCCTGCGGCGGTCTGGATCTCTCCGCCGCCCTGCCACATGAACGGGTACCAGGTGAAGTTCTGATAGTAACCGGGCGCGGTCTCGAACACGACGCCGAACCGCTTGCCGTTGGTCAGCTTCTTCGCGACCGCCAGCAGCTCATCCCAGGTCTTCGGGATGTCGTGTTCGGTCAGGCCGGCTTCGCGGAACGCCTCGGTGCTGTAGAACATCGCCATCGGCTCGACTTCCATGGGAATGCCATAGATGCGGTCGTTCACCTTGCGGTTGGCGATGACGCTTGCGGGGAAGTCGGCCTGCGCCGCCGCGTCCATGAACGGGGTCAGATCCTGCAGCACGCCGCCGTTGTAATAGCGCAGGAAGTCGCCCGGGCTGATGATGAAGATGTCGGGCCCGCTGCCGGAGGCGAACGCGGTCGGCAGCTTGGTGCCGTCCATGTACGCGTTGTTCGGGATGTATTCCAGTTCGACCTTCACGTCATGCGTGTCATTCCACGCCTTGACCATGTCCTCGAACCACTTGGACTGAGAGGCGACGCCGCCGCCGGGCGCGTAGAACTGCCAGAATTTCAGCGGCGCGGCGGCGCCGCGCGCGATGTGTGGGAAGCCGCCGATCGCGCTGCCCACCGCCAGCGCGGCGCCGCCGGCGATCAGGCTGCGCCGCCCCGGCGCCACGCTGCCCGGCGCTTGCGGCAGGGAAATGCTGGTGTCCGGCATGGTATCCTCCCAGTTGCTGTTGCAGCGGCGCGTTCAGGGCCGCCGTTCCCCGTTAATCAAGTCGAGGCGCGTTCGATCAGGCGATACGGCATTTCCCGGCTGGTCCCGCCGGGTCCCATGTCGCCGGCCAGCCGACGCAGCAGCGTTTCCGCGGCAACCGTGCCGAGGTCCTGCTGGAACTGCGATATCGTGGTCAGCGCCGGCGTCACCAGCCGCGCCACCAGGATGTCGTCGAACCCGATCACCGCGACGCGGCCAGGCACCGGCAGGCCGCGCTCCCGCAGCGCCGCCATCGCACCGATCGCCATCAGGTCGTTGGCGGCGAAGATCGCATCCGGCACCGCGGCCCCCTCCAGCAGCGTTGACGCCGCGCGGTAGCCGCCGGTTTCGCTGAATTCCGCATCCAGCGCCATGACCGGCGCCAGTCCGCGTTCCGCGAGTGCCTGCCGATAGCCCGTCGATCGCTCATCCTGCGGGCCGCCGCGCCCGGCAATCATGGCGATCCTGCGCCGGCCGCGGTCGAGCAGGAAGCTGGTGCCGGCGGCGGCGGCGGCGCGGTTGTCCACGAACAGATTGTCGATCGGCAGGGCGCCTTCCCGCCGGGCGGCGGATTCGATGCGCACCACGGCCACGCCGGAGTCAACCAGCGGCCGGAAATCGGTGGCGCGCAGCGTGAAGAAGGTTCCGGCGACGCCATCGACCCGTCCTTCCAGGCTCCAGGTCAGGAAGCGCCGCTCGCGCTCGGCCCGGCCGTCGGTGCTCATCACCAGCACATCAAAGCCGGCGCCGTCGCAGACCGACTGCACGCCGTGCAGGATCGACGAATAGAACGGGTTGCCGATATCGGGGACGACGACGGCGAGCGTGTTGGTCCGGCGGGTGCGCAGGGCGCGGGCGGAGCGGTTCACCGCATAGCCGAGCGCCCGCGCCGTTTCGCGCACGCGCGCCGAGGTGTCGCCGGCAACCACGGCGGCCGACCCGCCCAGCACCAGCGAGACGGTGGCCTGCGACACGCCGGCCGCCCGCGCAACATCGCGCTGTGTCGCTCTTCCGCCTTTGTTCCGCATGCTCTAATACGTATTAGGCGGCGCGAGCCATCCATATTCCACGGGCCTTGTCAACTCCGGCCGGGGTGCGGCGGCAGTGCGCGAATTGACCCGGCGGGACGGCATGACGATACTCCGCCCCGCGAGGTCGGCTGCACGTCAGGGGGATCGGATGCCTGTTTCGATCAGGCCACTCACGGACGGTCTGCTGGGCGGCGAAGTGTCGGGGATCGACTGCCGCCGTCCCCTGGATGCCGAGACGGTCGCCGCCGTCGAGGCCGGCATGGACCGCCACGGCGTGCTGGTGTTCCCCGGCCAGGACCTGACCGACGAGCAGCAGATCGCCTTCAGCCGCCATTTCGGCGGGCTGGAGCGCTACGGCACGCCGGCCCATGTGCGCAAGCGCGCGGATGAACGCCTCGGCCCCGGCATCTCCGATCTGTCGAACCTCGACAAGCAGGGAAGGCCGCTCGGCGGGGACGATCGGGTCTGGCTGTTCAAGCTCGGCGACCAGCTCTGGCATTCCGACAGTTCGTTCCGGCCGGTGCCGGCCAAATACTCGCTGCTGTCGGCCCGCGCGATTCCCGCGCATGGCGGCAATACCGAGTTCGCCGACATGCGCGCCGCCTATGACGCGCTGGACGAGGCGATGAAGTCGCTGGTCGAGCCGCTGATCTGTGCGCATTCGCTGATGTACTCGCGCGGCTCCCTCGGCTTCACCGACTACACCGAGGAGGAGCTTGAGGCGTTTCGCCCGGTGCGCCAGCGGCTCGTGCGTACCCATCCGGTCACCGGCCGGAAATCGCTGTTCCTGTCCTCGCATGCCGGCGCCATCGAGGGCTGGAGCATTCCGCAGGCCCGCCTGTTCCTGCGCGACCTGATCGAGCACGCGACGCAGCGCGAATTCGTCTATGCCCATGTCTGGCGGCTGCACGATCTCGTGATATGGGACAACCGCACTACGATGCACCGCGCCCGGCCGTTCGATGCTGCGGCGGTGCGCGACATGCGCCGCACCACGCTGGCCGGCGACGCGCCGACCATCGAACAGGTTGCCGCGGTCGCCTGAGCCGGCGTCGCGTTCAGAAGCTCGGCGGGATCACCGTGCGGCCGGCGACGGCGCTTTCATAGGCTGCCTGCACCAGCGCGAGCGTGCGCAGATTGTCGCTGCCGGAGGTTTCCGGCATGCCGCCCGTGCGCAGGCACTCCGCCCAGTGGCGCTGGATGTTCAGCACGCTTTCCTGGATGTTGTGCCAGGGGCGCGATGCCCAGGGCCGCAGCGCGGGCGCGACATCGCTGGTCGCCGCGCCGCCCGCATCGACGATGGTCAGCCGGTAATCCTGCGCCAGCCGCAGCGTGCCCGCCGAGCCGTCGATCTCCACCAGCGTCTCGGGGAACGGCTCGCGCGCCAGCCGGGTGGCATAGCTGCAATCGACGACGGAGGTGACGCCGCCGGCATGGCCGAGCAGAATTGTCGCCACGTCCTCGCCGCGGATCGCCGGATTGACCCGCCTGGTGTGCGCCGTGATCTGCACCGCTTCGCCGAACAGGAAGCGCGCCAGGTCGAGCAGGTGGATGCCGAGGTCCTCGATGATGAACCGCTCGCCCTGCGCCAAATACGGCTGGCCGGCGAACACGTCGTAGGCCGAGCGGAAGCTGATGCGGCCCCAAAACGGCGTGCCGATCCGCCCCGCGTCGATCGCCTGCCGCACCGCGCGCAGCGGCGTCTGCCAGCGGAAATTCTCATGCACCATCAGCGGCACGCCGGCCGCCGTGGCGGCATCCGTCATCGCCACGGCGTCCACCAGATCGGCAGCAAACGGCTTCTGGCAGATCATCGGCACGCGATGGCGCGCGGCCAGTTCAACCAGCGGGCGATGGCTCGGCACCGTGGTCGCGATATCGACGAAATCGAGCCGCTCCACCGCCAGCATCGCCGCCGCATCGGCATGGCGCGCGGCGATGCCGAACGCGTCCCCGGTCGCATGGAGCCGTGCCGGATTGCTGTCGCACAGCGCGACGATCCCGGCGCCGACCACTTCGCGCCAGGCGTGCAGGTGGTTGGCGGCGAAGAAGCCGCAGCCGATCAGGCCGCCGCGCAGGGGGGATGCCATCAGTGGCCGCTCAGGTGATGCGCCGGATGCTGGCGGCGATCTCGTCCGGCTCGAACACGCGCTTCCAGTCCGGCCGCATCAATTGCGGCTTGCCGAACTGGATCGCCTTGTTGCACGCATCCGAGAACACGCCCTGGATCTCCCCGAACGTCACGGCGCCGAGGATGTTCAGATGGCCGAGCAGGAAGTCCCGCGCCGCCTCGCGCGGCACGCCGCGGGCCACCACCTCGTCCATCGCCTCGCGCATCACGTCGAGCAGGGAGGCGCAGACGGTCTCCGACAATCCCGGCTCCAGCAGCGCCATCTGCTCGACCGAGACGCGGTGCGAGCGCATCACCGGCGCCCAGATCACGCGCGCGATCGACTCGCCGAGCGCATAGGCCTCGTCCGGCCCCTGCATCAGCGCGTTGACGATGTGCTGCTTCGCGTGCAGGCCGCCGAAATGGTCGTCCTTCGCGGTCGGGTCGGTTTCGTCGTTGAAGATCGGCGGGTGGCAGGGATGGGTGACGAAATAGGTCAGGTCCTTGCGGTCCGGCAGGTGGCCGGCGAACGGTGCCGCGGCGTCAAGCGCGATCAGCATCGTGCCCGACGCCAGCCCCGGTGCGATCTCCGCCGCGACACGGCCGATCAGCGTATCGGGGACCGCCAGGATCACCACCTCGGCACCCGCCAGCGCCGCATCGGCGGCGACGGTGCTGATGCCGAGGCCGGATTTGAGCCGCTGCCGCCCGGCTTCACTGACCTCGACATGGCGCACCGCGAAGGGTGAGTTCTTCAGGTTGGCCGCCAGGCGATAGCCCATTTTGCCGCCGGCGCCGAACAACGCGATGCTGGTCATTTCCTCGCCACCCCGTCTTCTACGGCACCAATCTACGAGGGACTGGTATACTCAGTCAACCAGATGACGGGTCGTCCGACGGCGTCGGTCGGCGGGCCGGCCGGGCCGGTTCGGCCATCAGCACCGAATAGAGCTGGTTGGCCCGCGTCAGATGGTCGCTCATGGCCGCGCCGGCCGCCTCCGGATCGCCGGCGGCGATCGCGTCGGCGATGCGGGCATGCTCCTCCAGCGTCAGCCGCTCGGCGCCGCGGGCGGTCACCAGATCGCGGCGGAACCGGGTCATCCAGTCCAGCATCCCCTGGCTCAGCGCGCGGATCAGCGTGTTGCCGGACATCGCGGCGATCTGGCGGTGGAACGCCATGTCGGCGGCGACGAAGCGGGTCTGGTTGCCGCGGGCGCGCCGGCAATCCTCCAGCGCCGTGCGCAGGCGCTGGATCGACTCGGCGGTGCCGCGCCGCGCCGCCACCTGCGCCAGCCCGACCTCGAACAGCAGGCGGGCGTCCTTCAGCTCGTCCAGGCCGCCGGGCATGCGGCCGAGCATCTGCACCATGGCGCCCGACACCTGATCGACGATCGCATCCGCGGTCGGCAGGGTCACGCGCGCGCGCTCTCCGTGGGCGATGCGGATCAGGCCCATGCGCTGGAGGGACTGCATCGCCTCCCGGATCGCCGGGCGGCCGACGCCGTAGCGCTGCATCAGCTCGCGTTCCGAGGGCAATTGGTCGTCGGGCGCCAGCCGGCCGGACTGGATGGTTTCCACCAGGCGGTCGAACACTTCGTGCGAGAGCTTGCGCCGCGCAATCGGGGCAGGCGCGGGCAGGGAGGGCAGATCGCTGCTGGCCACGCGGCGATGATCCCGCCACCCCGCCACTTGTCAAGATGTCGCATCAGTGGCGACCGTCCGGCACGCGGCACCCCATACATTTCCGCGCCCTTGCAACTGGTATAATGAGTTCATAACATGGCGCAGGCGGAGGAGAGCGGCGGCATGGGCGAACGGGTGCATGCGACCTACCGGCTGGAATCCGGCTTCCCGCTGGACCGAGCGGCCCAGGCGATCGCCGGGGAGCAGTCCAGCGGCACCTTCGTCGCCGTGCCCGGGGAGACCGACGAACTGCGCGCCCGCGCCGGCGCGCGGGTGGAGCGGATCACGCCCTTGCAGGATGTCGCGTCCCCCGCGCTGCCCGGCGCCGGCAGCGACGGCAGCGGGCGGTGGCGGCAGGGCGAGATCGCGATTTCCTGGCCGCTTGAGAATTTCGGCGCCTCGCTGCCCAACCTGCTGGCCACCATCGCCGGCAACCTGTTCGAGCTGCGCGAGGTCAGCGGCCTGCGGCTGCTCGATCTGGCGGTGCCAGACGGGTTCGCTGCCGGCTGTCCCGGCCCGCAATTCGGCATCGCCGGCACCCGCGCCTTCGCCGGCGTCGCGGACCGGCCGCTGATCGGCACCATCATCAAGCCCAGCGTCGGCCTGTCGCCCGAGGATACGGCCGCCCTGGTGGCGACGCTGTGCGACGGCGGGATCGATTTCATCAAGGACGACGAATTGCAGGCCGATGGCCCGCACTGCCCGTTCGAGGCGCGGGTGCGGGCGGTGATGGCCGTGGTGCGCGCCCATGCCGACCGGACCGGCCGGCGGGTGATGGTCGCGTTCAACCTGACCGGTGAG
>JAKAZX010000234.1 GCA_021826485.1 Pseudomonadota bacterium
TTCGGCGCGCGGAAGTAGAAGCGACGGTAGAACGTCTCCACCGAATCGAAGATCTCGGTGTGCGACAGGTGGGGATAGTGCAGCGGCGCGATCTGGATGCCGTGGTCGTCCACCAGGTCGGCATGCCCCGCATCCAGCCAGCCGTTCTCCACCGCCTGGCGGTGAAGGAACGTGCCGGGATAGGGCGCGGCGAGCGACACCTGCAAGGTGTGCGGGTTGGTCTCGATGGCGAAGCGGATGGTTTCCTGGATCGTCTCGTGCGTCTCCCCGGGCAGGCCGAGGATGAACGTCCCGTGGATCTTGATGCCCAGCTCATGGCAGTCGCGGGTGAACTGCTTCGCCACCTCGATGCGCATGCCCTTCTTGATGTTGTGCAGGATCTGCTGGTTGCCGCTTTCGTAGCCGACCAGCAGCAGCCGCAGCCCGTTGTCGCGCAGCACCTTCAGCGTTTCGCGCGGCACGTTGGCCTTGGCGTTGCAGCTCCAGGTGACGCCGAGCTTGCCGAGTTCCCGCGCGATCGCCTCGGCGCGCGGCAGGTTGTCGGTGAAGGTGTCGTCGTCGAAGAAGAATTCCCGCACCTGCGGGAAGTAGGACTTCGCCAGCCGGATCTCCTCCGCCACGTGGCCCGGCGAGCGCACGCGGTAGCGATGGCCGCCCACGGTCTGCGGCCACAGGCAGAACGTGCAGCGGCTCTTGCAGCCGCGGCCGGTGTAGAGTGAGACGTACGGGTGCAGCAGGTAGCCGATGAAATAGTCCTCGATGCGCAGATCGCGCTTGTATACCTCGGTGACGAACGGAAGCTGGTCCATGTCCTCCAGCACCGCACGGTCGGGGTTGTGGACGATGGTGCCGTCGGCGGCGCGGTAGCTGATGCCGTCGATCGCCGTGAAATCCCGGCCCTCGGCCACCTCGCGGATGGTGAAGTCGAACTCATTGCGCGCCACGAAATCGAGCGGCAGGCCCGATTTCAAACTCTCCTCCGGCTGCACGGCGACCTTGGCGCCGACGAAGCCGATCTTCAGCGACGGGTTCGCATCCTTCAGCGCCGCGGCGACCCGCACATCGGCCGCGAAGGACGGGGTGGAGGTGTGGATCACGCACAGATCATGCGCGCGCGCCGCCTGCAACACGGTCTCCAGGCTGGTGCCGCTGGGCGGCGCGTCGATCAGCCGGCTGCCGGGCACCAGCGCCGCCGGCTGGGCGAGCCAGGTGGGATACCAGAAGCTGCGGATCTCGCGCTTCGCCTGGTAGCGGGACCCCGCCCCACCATCGAAACCGTCGAAGGACGGCGGCTGCAGAAACAGCGTCTTCATCATGCCTGTTCGATTCCCAAAGGCTCGGCCGGCAGCCGCGGCGTGCCGACCCGCATGTTCTGGCCCCGCC
The DNA here is from genome assembly GCA_021826485.1 of Pseudomonadota bacterium. GTDB lineage: Bacteria > Pseudomonadota > Alphaproteobacteria > Acetobacterales > Acetobacteraceae > JAFKFJ01. The sequence continues at coordinate 1,384 of JAKAZX010000234.1, forward strand.
ACTCCACCCGGCTTCCCATGTAGCTGGCGGCGACCACCGCGATCGACATGAGGTCGCGCAGCGGCATGTGCCAGGGGCGCAGCACCGGGCGCGTGCCGAGCGCGTGGTCGATCGCCGCCATCGCCCAGGCCCGCGCGATCCAGGCCGCGCCGAACAGCGCGATCGCCCATTCTTCGCCGCCGCTCAGGCCGACCGCCACCAGCCCCCAGGCCAGCGGATATTGCAGGACTGAGGCGGCGAAGGCGATCGGCGCCAGGGTGCGGATGGTGCGGCCCCAGCGCAGCTCGTGGCGGAACAGGTCGGCCAGCCGGGTTTCCGGGACCGTGGTGGCCGGCACAGTCGCGGCCATGCCGATCGCCAGCCCGCGCGCCCGCACCCGCCGGCCCAGGACGTTGTCGTCCGCCAGGTGATCGCGCAGCGCCGCGAACCCGCCCACCGCGGCCAGCGTCTCCCGCCGCAGGGCCATGGTGGCGCCCAGCGCGTCCTGCCGGCCGAGCGCGCGGGCCATCAGCGCCCCGGGCAGGAACCCATGCGTGATCGCGGAGGCGCCGAGCGCGCCGGTCAGCGAGCCGCTCGCCGGCAGGCCGGAATAGACGGTGGTGACCAGCCCGGTCCGCGGCTCCGCCAGCGCCGCCGCGATCCGGCGCAGGTAGTCCGGGGCGGCATGCACGTCGCTGTCGGCGATCACCAGCACGTCGTGCTTCGCCGCCGCCAGCATGTTCTCCAGATTGGCGACCTTGCGGTTGCTGCCGGGGGAGGTGTTGTCCACCACCACGGCGATATCGCAGGCGGGATAGCGCCGCCGCACCCGGTCCACCACGGCGAGTGCCGGGTCGTCGGGCTGCTGCACGCCCACCACCACCTGGTAGCACGGGTAGTCCTGGGCGCAGATCGTGCCCAGCGCCTGTTCCAGCAGCGCTTCGTCGCGATAGAGCGGCTTCAGCACGCTGATCGCCGGCAGCGGCGCATCCACCGGCGGCCGGTCGGCGACGAAGCCGCGGACCAGCGCCGGCCCGGCGAGCGTCAGCGTCAGGCCGATCGTGGTCAGCAGGGCCGCCAGCAGCGCGAGGAGCACCATCGGATCAGGAATTCCCGGACTGCAGCGTGGTCACCTTCCGCTCCAGCGTGGCGATCAGCCGCTCCGGCCCGCCGCCGGCCAGCAGCGAGCGGAAGTCGGAGCGCTGCACCGCGACCCGGCTGATCGAGCCGTCCAGCAGCACGTCCACCACCTGCCAGCCGGCGGCGGTGCGGCGCATCTGGTAGTCGATCCGCGTGGCATCCCCGTCGCGCGCCAGCAGCCGGGTCGCCACCACCTGGTCCGCCCCGACGGCGCGCGGATGCGGCTCGATCTCGAACCGCTGGCCGTCGAACCCGTCGAAATTGGCGACGTAGCTGGCGATCGTGTAGCGGGTGAACACCTCCAGCAGCTTCGCCTGCTGGTCCGGGGGGATGCTGCCCCAGCGCGGCCCCACCGAGACCTGGAGGATCTGTGGCAGGTCGTATACCGCCTGCACCACCGGGCCGATCACGCCGGCGCGCTCGGCGAACGGATGGGCGGTGCCGAGCCGCATGATGCGCAGCAGCGCGTCGTCGAGCCGCGCGATCGGCGCCGCCGGGCCGGCATCCTGCGCCCAGGCGGAGGGCGCTGCGGCGAGCGCCGGCAGCAGCGCCAGCAGCGCCCGCCGTCTCATTGCCGGCGCGCCACGACGAAGGCGGCAAGTTCGGCCAGCAGCGCCGCCCGCTCGCCGAAACCGTCCAGGTGGCGCGCCGCCTGGGTCGCCAGCATTTCCGCCTGGGCGCGCGCGCTGCGGCCCGAGCGCGGCCACCAGCGTCGCCTTGCCGGCGGCGGCGTCCTTGCCGGCGGTCTTGCCGGTTTCCTCGGTCGTGCCCTCGGCATCCAGCAGGTCGTCGGCGATCTGGAAGGCCGCCCCCAGGTCGCGGCCATAGGCGGCCAGCAACTGGCGCTGCTGCGGCGCGGCGCGGCCGAGAATGGCGCCCGCCTCGGCGCTGAACTGGATCAGCCGGCCGGTCTTCAGGGCCTGCAGGCGGATGATCTGCTCCATCGTCAGGGTCCGCCCTTCCGCCAGCATGTCGATCATCTGCCCGCCCGCCATCCCACGCGCCCCCGCCGCCAGGCCGAGGGCGGCGACCAGTTCGCATCTTGCTTCAGGATTGGAATGCGTATCCGGTTCGGCCAGCACCTCGAACGCGCGCGCCTGCAATGCGTCGCCCGCGAGGATCGCCGTTGCTTCATCGAACGCGCGATGTGTGCTCGGTTTGCCGCGGCGCAGGTCGTCGTCGTCCATCGCCGGCAGGTCGTCATGCACCAGCGAATAGGCGTGCAGCATCTCCACCGCGGCGCCGACCCGCGCGGCGCAGCGGCGGTCCACCTTGAACAGGGCCGCGGTCTCGACGACCAGGAAGGCCCGCAGCCGCTTGCCGCCACCGAGCGCCGCGTAGCGCATCGCCTCGGCCAGCCGCGCCTCCGCCCCTTCGGAGGGGGGCAGCAGGTCGTCCAGCGCGGCGGCCACCTCGTTCGCCACCCGTACCATGGCCGCGGCCAGCGTCTCCCGCCCGGTCATCACGATTGCGTCAGACGCCATGCCCGGCCATCCCTGTTCGTCGGTGACTGGGCGCGGGGGCCGTGGCACGCCGCCCGATGCGGCGCGCGGCGCCCGCGCAGAGGCGCCTGCACGGCCGCCACCGCTCGCAAGCCTACCGCAATCGTGGGAATCCTGCCATATCCGCCGCCATTGCGGCTGCCGGCCGCCGCCAATCCGCGGCGGGGCATTGCCGCGGCGGCCGGCGGCAGCATATCGCAGTGCAGCGCAGTCCGGTCGTCGGCAGCAGCGTGGAGGAGAAGGCATGTTGCGGGTGGTCCTGGCTCAGCCGCGCGGCTTCTGTGCCGGGGTCGAGCGCGCCATCGAGATCGTCGAGCGGGCGCTGAAAAAATATGGCCCGCCGATCTATGTCCGGCATGAGATCGTGCATAACCGCCATGTCGTGGACGATCTGCGCCGGCGCGGCGCGGTGTTCGTCGATGAACTCGACGAGATTCCGCCCGGCGGCATGACCGTGTTCAGCGCCCACGGGGTCGCCCGGCGGGTCGAGGAACTGGCGCAGGAACGGGCGCTGCCGGTGATCGACGCCACCTGCCCGCTGGTCGCCAAGGTCCACAACCAGGGCCGCCGCTATGCCGCGCAGGGGCGGGAGCTGGTGCTGGTGGGGCATGCCGGCCATGCCGAGGTGGAAGGGACGATCGGCCAGATCCCGGCGAAAGTGCATCTGGTGCAGACGCCCGAGGACGTGGCGAACCTGACGCCGGAGAATCCCGGCCATATGGCCTATGTCACCCAGACGACGCTGTCGGTGGACGACACGCGCCACATCATCGCCGCGCTGACCGAGCGCTTCCCGGGCATCGTCGGGCCGGACGTGCGCGATATCTGCTATGCGACGCAGAACCGCCAGCAGGCGGTGCGCGACCTCGCCTCGGCGGTCGAGGTGATCCTGGTGGTCGGCAGCCGCAACAGCTCCAACTCCAACCGGCTGTGCGAAATCGGCATCGATCTCGGCCGCCCGAGCTATCTGATCGACGACGCCTCGGCGCTGCGGCGCGAGTGGTTTGCGGGGGTCGCCTCGGTGGGCGTCACCGCGGGCGCCTCGGCGCCGGAATTGCTGGTGCAGGGCGTGATCGAGGGACTGCGGCAGTTCGACGAGGTGGAGGTGACCTCGCTCGCCGGCGTGGCGGAGGACGTGCGGTTCCGCCTGCCGGCCGAGGTCGCCGACGTGGCGTAACCGCGCCCGATCAACGAAAGGACGTTTCGGAATGGCCGTTCCGCTCAATCAGGCGCTGCGCGTCGGAGCCTATGTCGTCAGGCAGCATCTGCGCGGTCGCCGCCGCTACCCGCTGGTGCTGATGCTGGAACCGCTGTTCCGCTGCAACCTCGCTTGCGCCGGCTGCGGCAAGATCGACTACCCGGCGGAAATCCTCAATCAGCGCCTGTCGGTCGAAGACTGCCTGGCGGCGGTGGACGAATGCGGCGCCCCGGTGGTCGCGATCGCCGGCGGGGAGCCGCTGCTGCACAAGGAGATGCCGCAGATCGTCGAGGCGACCCTGGCGCGCGGCAAGTTCATCTATCTCTGCACCAATGCCCTGCTGCTGGAAAAGAAGCTCGACCAGTACAAGCCCCACCGCAACTTCGCCTGGGACGTGCATCTGGACGGCGACCAGGACATGCACGACCATGCGGTGAGCCAGAAGGGCGTGTTCGACCGCGCGGTGGCGGCGATCCGCAAGGCGAAGGCGCGCGGCTTCCGCGTCTGCATCAACACCACGCTGTTCGACGGCGCGCAGCCGGAGCGGGTGGCCGCCTTCCTCGACGACGTGACAAAGCTGAACATCGACGGGGTGATGATCTCGCCCGGCTACGCCTATGAACGCGCGCCGGACCGCGAGCATTTCCTCAATCGCCGCAAGTCGAAGGAACTGTTCCGCGACATCTTCCGCCGTGGCCGCGGGCGCGGCTGGAAGTTCAACCAGTCGGCGCTGTTCCTGGATTTCCTGGCTGGCAACCAGCGCTACCTCTGCACCCCCTGGGGCAAGCCGACGCGCAACGTGTTCGGCTGGCAGCGGCCCTGCTACCTGCTCGGGGAAGGCTATGCCAAGACCTATACCGAGCTGATGGAAACCACCGACTGGGACCGCTACGGGACCGGCAATTACGAGAAATGCGCCGACTGCATGGTGCACAGCGGCTATGAGGCGACCGCCGTGGTCGATGCGGTGCGCAAGCCGTGGAAGATCGCCGCGGTGGCGCTGCGCGGCCCGCGCACCGAGGGGCCGATGGCGCCGGAGATCGCGCTCGACCGGCAGCGGCCGGCCGAATACGTGTTCGGCCGCCATGTGCAGGACGTGATGGAGCGGCTACGCCACACCCCCGCCCCCGTCACCGCCACGGCGGAGGATGTCGCGGACGCGGCCGACTAGCGCCGCCCGCGCCGCCGCGGCCCCGCGCGCCAGCGCCAGCAGCGCACCGATCTGGCCGGGGCGGCCGAGCAGCGAGGCGGCGACCTGCCGCACCCGCACCGCGCCGTGCGCGTCGAGCGCCAGCAGCGCCAGCGGCGGCAGCGCCAGCGCCGCCGGGTCGCACACCGC
>JAKAZX010000235.1 GCA_021826485.1 Pseudomonadota bacterium
GGCAGTGGCGCGGTGCGCATCGGCCGCGCTGAGCGGCGCGATCTCCACCTCAAGCCCGTCGATCAATGCCTGTATCCTCGCGCCAATCCGGCGGTGCTGTGCGACGATCAGCACCTCCGCGAGCGTTGCCGCCGACAGGATGAGCGGATGCGTGGCCAATACCTGCGCACAGGCACGTCCGGCATCCTCACCTTGCACAACCGCCAGCAGCGCGGAGGAGTCCAGCGCGATCACGCCGGCAAGCCATCGTCGTCGTACAGAAAGTCCTGGCTGCGCGCGGCATCCGATCCGGGTGCGATCTCCGCGGCCGCCAGCGCGGCCACGGCAGTGATCAGCGCCATCCGCGCCACCGCGTCGATCGTCTTGCGCACCGGTTGCAGACGCACCACGGGCTTGCCGTGGCGCGTGAGTACGACCTCCTCGCCACCCTCCGCGCGGCTCACCAGTTCCGTGAGGGTCGCCTTGGCGTCGCTGACGGAAACTTCCATGATTTTCTTCGCCTGGATGCGCCCGATGTCCAGAAAATGGACCAAACGCTGGTCCAAATCAAGAGGTCGCCTCACCCCGCCCGATGCTCCCGCTGCCAGTGGCGCGCGATCTCCAGCCGTGTCGCCGTCCAGACGCCTGCGTGGCCCTGCACATAGTCCAGGAACCGGGCCAGCGCCGCCGTGCGGCCCGGCCGGCCGGCGAGGCGGCAGTGCAGGCCGACCGACATCATCTTCGGCGCGCCGGCGAGCCCCTCGGCATACAGCACGTCGAAACTGTCGCGCAGATAGGTGAAGAACTGGTCGCCCGAATTGAAGCCTTGGGCGCTGGCGAAGCGCATGTCGTTGGCATCCAGCGTGTACGGCACGACGAGCTGGTGGCGTCCGCCGGGCGCGGTGATCCAGTACGGCAGGTCGTCGGCATAGGAATCCGCGGTGTAGGCGAAGCCGCCTTCCTCCATCACCAGATCGGTCGTGTTCGCCGAGCTGCGGCCGGTGTACCAGCCGAGCGGGCGGGCGCCGGTCGCCTCGGTGTGCAGGCGGATCGCCTCGTGCAGATGCGCGCGTTCCTGTTCGCGCGGCACGTCGCGATAGTCGATCCATTTCAGGCCGTGGCAGGCGATTTCCCAGCCGGCTTCCCGCATCGCCGCCACCTGCTCCGGCCCGCGCTGCAAGGCGGTCGCGACGCCGTACACGGTCACCGGGAAGCGCCGCGCGGTGAACAGGCGCCACAGCCGCCAGAACCCGGCGCGGGCGCCGTATTCGTACATGCTCTCGATGTTCATGTGGCGCTGGCCCGGCCAGGGCACCGCGCCGACCACCTCGGACAGGAACGCCTCCGACGACGCGTCGCCGTGCAGGATGCAGTTTTCGCCGCCTTCCTCGTAGTTCACCACCACCTGCACCGCGATCGCGGCGCCGCCCGGCCAGCGCGGATCGGGCGGCGTGCGGCCATGGCCGCGCAGGTCGCGGGGATAGGGAATGGGTGGACTGCTCATCTTGGGCCTCCCGGATGCCGGCCGGTCTGTGTCATGGTCGCGCCGCCGCCGGCAAGCGGCCTGGAACGACGGGGGAGGGGAAGCCATGCTGCATCTGGCGCAGGTCCGCAATCCGGACGGCAGCCGCGCGGTGGTCGCGGTGACCGCGCAGGCGGCGCGGGTGGTGCCCGGCTTCGCCACCACCTATGCGCTGGCGCAGGCCGCCATCCGCGCCGGCGGGGGCCTGGCGGAGGTGGTGGCGGCGGCCGGGCAGGGGCCGGCGGCCGATCTGGACGCGGCGCTGGCGGAAGGGCGCGTGCTGGCGCCGATCGACCACCCAGACCCGGCGCACATGCTGGTCACCGGCACCGGGCTGTCGCATCTCGGCAGTGCCGAGGGGCGCGACAAGATGCACAAGGACCTCGCCGATCCCGCCAAGCTGTCCGATTCGATGAAGATGTTCCGCATGGGGCTGGACGGCGGCAAGCCCGCGCCCGGCGCCCGCGGCGTGCAGCCGGAGTGGTTCTACAAGGGCGACGGCAGCATCGTCGTGGGACCGGGCCAGCCGCTCACCTCCCCCGATTTCGCACTCGACGGCGGCGAGGAGCCGGAGATCGTCGGCCTCTATCTGATCGGGCCGGACGGCACGCCCTGCCGGCTCGGCTTCGTGCTCGGCAACGAGTTCTCTGACCACGTGACGGAGCGGCAGAACTACCTCTATCTCGCGCATTCCAAGCTGCGCGTCTGCGCGCTCGGCGGGGAGGTGCTGACCGGCGCGCTGCCCGGCGACCTGCGCGGCACCTCGCGCATCCGCCGCGACGGGCGCGTGGTGTGGGAAAAGCCGTTCCTGTCCGGCGAGGACAACATGTCCCACAGCATCGCCAACCTTGAGGCGCATCACTTCAAATATCCGCTGTTCCGCCGGCCGGGCGACGTGCACGCGCATTTCTTCGGCACGGCGACGCTGTCGTTCTCCGACGGGGTCAGGACCGAGACCGGCGACGTGTTCGAGATCGAGGCCGCGCCGTTCCGCCTGAAGCTGCGCAATCCGCTCGCGGTCGCGGCGCAGCCCTGGGCGCATATCCGGCCACTGTGACGGCGCGCAACTTTCACATGAGGATCAAGCGATGAGCCACGCCAATCTGATCGCCGGCGAATGGGTGCACGGCAGCGACGCCGTGCGCAACATCAACCCGTCCGACACCACCGACCTGGTCGGCGAGTACGACCGCGCCAGCGCGGCACAGGTGGAGGATGCGATCGCCGCCGCGCGCGCCGCCGCGCCGGCCTGGGCGCGCACCACCGTCCAGCAGCGCGCCGAACTGCTGGAGAAGGTGGGGCTGGAGATCATGGCAAGGCGCGGCGAGCTCGCCGACCTGCTGGCGCGCGAGGAAGGCAAGACGCTGCCGGAAGCCGCCGGCGAGGTCGGGCGTGCCGGCCAGATCTTCAAGTTCTTCGCCGGCGAAGTGCTGCGCATTCCCGGGGAGCGTCTCGGCTCCGTCCGGCCGGGCATCGATGTGGAGATCACGCGCGAGCCGGTGGGCGTGGTCGGCCTGATCACGCCGTGGAACTTCCCGATCGCCATTCCGGCGTGGAAGGTCGCGCCCGCGCTCGCCTACGGCAACTGCGTCGTGCTGAAGCCCGCCGAACTCGTGCCGGGCTGCGCCTGGGCGCTCGCCGACATCATCCATCGCGCGGGCTTCCCGCCCGGCGTGTTCAACCTCGTGGTCGGCCGCGGCTCCGTGGTGGGTGAGAAACTGGTGTCGGACAGTCGCATCGACGCGATCAGCTTCACCGGTTCGGTGCCCACCGGCCGCGGCATCCTGGAAAAGGCGGCGAAGCGCGGCGCCAAGGTGCAGCTTGAGATGGGCGGCAAGAACCCGCTGGTGGTGCTGGCCGATGCGGACATGGAAACCGCCGTGCGCTGCGCGCTGGATGGCGCCTTCTTCGCGACCGGCCAGCGCTGCACCGCATCTTCCCGCCTGATCGTCGAACAGGCGGTGCACGACAAGTTCGTCGCCGGCCTGACCGAGGCGCTGCGCAAGCAGGTGGTGGACGACGCGCGCAAGCAGGGCACCACGATCGGCCCGGTGGTCGATCAGAACCAGCTCGACCAGGACATGCGCTATGTCGATATCGGCAAGCAGGAAGGGGCGCGGCTGGTGGTCGGCGGGGAACGGCTGAACCGGGAAAAGAGCGGCTACTACCTCGCCCCGGCGCTGTTCGACAACACGCGCAACGACATGCGCATCAACCGGGAGGAGATCTTCGGCCCGGTCGCATCGGTGATCCCGGTGAAGGACTATGACGAGGCGCTGGCGGTCGCCAACGACACCAGCTTCGGCCTGTGCTCCGGCGTGGTCACCACGTCGCTGAAGAAGGCCGCGCATTTCCGCCGCAACGTGGAGACCGGCATGGTCATGGTGAACCTGCCGACCGCCGGCGTCGATTACCACGTGCCGTTCGGCGGCCGGAAGGGATCGAGCTACGGTTCGCGCGAACAGGGGCGTTACGCGGTCGAGTTCTACACGCAGGTCAAGACGGCGTACGTGATGCAGAGCTGAACGGCGTGGACATGACGGAGCGGCGGCCGCAGCCGGAGACACGCGCCGCCTATTGCCGGTTCACCCATATCCCGACGCGCTGGATCGACAACGACGCCTACCGGCACGTCAACAACGTCGTGTACTATGCGTTCTTCGACACCGCGGTGAACCGGCTGCTGATCGAAGGCGGCGTGCTGGACATCGAACGCAGCCCGGTGATCGGCCTGGTGGTGGAAACCGCCTGCCGCTATTTCAGCCCGATCGCGTTTCCGGACGACGTGCATGCCGGGGTGCGCGTCGCGCATCTCGGCACGTCCAGCGTGCGCTACGAGGTTGGGCTGTTCCGCAACGATGCCGACATCGCCTCCGCTCAGGGGCATTTCGTGCATGTCTATGTCGAGCGCGACAGCAGCCGCCCGACGCCGCTGCCGGCGGCGCTGCGCGACCTGCTGCGGCCGCTGCTGCGACCCGCCGGCGGCGCATGAAGCCCGCGCCGTTCCGCTACCGCGCGGCGCGCAGCCTGGAGGAGGCGGCGGCGACCCTCGCCGCGGAGGGTGACGGCGCGAAGCTGCTGGCAGGCGGCCAGAGCCTCGTGCCGATGCTCAATTTCCGTCTGGTGCGGCCGGCGCTGCTGCTCGACCTCAACCGCATCCCCGGTCTCGACGGCATCGCCGAGACCGCGGAGGGATTGTCCATCGGCGCGATGGCGCGGCACCGGGCGCTGGAAACGTCGTCGCTGGTCGCACGGCATTTTCCCGTGCTTGCCGCGGCGATGCCGCTGATCGCGCATCTCGCCATCCGCAACCGGGGCACGCTCGGCGGCAGCATCGCGCATGCCGATCCGGCGGCGGAACTGCCGATGCTCGCCCTGCTGCTCGACGCGCGCATCCACACGCACACGCCGGCCGGCCCGCGCACGCATGATGCGGGGTCGTTCTTCGTCTCGGCCCTCGCCACGGCGCTGCGGGCGGATGAGATCGTCACCCGCATCGACCTGCCGTTCCTGCCGCCCGGCAGCGGCTGGGGGTTCGAGGAACTGGCCCGCCGACACGGCGACTTTGCCCTTGCCGCGGTCGCCGTCACGCTGTCGGCCGCGCAGGGGCGGATGCGCCGCGTGCGCATCGCGCTGATGGGCGTCGGCGACACGCCGCTGCGCGCCCATGCGGCGGAAGCGGCGCTGGAGGGTGCGGCCTTCGGCCAGGACGCGATCGCCGTCGCCGTCGCCGCGCTGCGCGCCGGCATCGCCCCGCACGGCGACCTGCACGCATCCGGCGACTACCGCCGCCACCTCGCCGGCGTGCTGGCCGCCCGCGCGCTCGCGGCGGCGTGGCAGCGGGCGACCGCCGCCGCCTAGCCGCCGATCCGGCCCGCCTGCACCCACCACCGCCCAGGCAGCGCGGCGGCTGCTGCCTGGGCGGCCTCCGCGCTCGCGAACAGCGCGAAGCAGGTGGCGCCGCTGCCGCTCATGCGCGCGAGCAGGGCGCCCGGCAGGGTGCGGAGGGTCGCCAGCACCTCCCCGATGACGGGGGCGAGGGCCGTTGCCGGCGCCTCCAGGTCGTTGGCATGCCGGCTGAGGTCTTCCGCCATCGCCGTCGCGTCCGGCCAATGCGCGGGCAGCGCGAGCGGCACGGAAAACCCGCCGCGCCGGGCGGCGAACACCGCCGGGGTCGCCACGGCCACGCCGGGATTGACCAGCAGGATGAAGCAGCCAGGCAGATGCGGGGCGGGGGACAGCACTTCGCCCACGCCGCCCATCCGCGCCGGGCGGCCGGCATGGCACACCGGCACGTCGGCACCCAGCGCCAGCGCCAGCGCGGGCGGTGCCGCCGGCACGCCCCACAGCCGCGCCAGCAGCCGCAGCGCCGCTGCCGCGTCGGCCGATCCGCCGCCAATGCCGGAGGCGACCGGCAGGTGCTTCTCCAGCGTGATCCGCGCGCGCGGCACGATGCCGTTCGTCGCTGCCAGCGCGCGCGCCGCGCGCAGCACCAGATTGTCGGCCGTCCCCGCCAGCGCCTGTGCGAACGGGCCGGTCACGTCGAGCGTCAGCGCGTCGGCCGGGGCCGCGTGCAGCACGTCGCCCGCGTCGGCGAACACGACGAGGCTGTCCAGCAGGTGGTAGCCGTCGGCGCGCCGGCCGGTGACATGCAGCGCAAGGTTCACCTTGGCCGGCGCGAACTCCGTCAGGTCAGCCAATCCGCAGATGCCTACTGGACTTTATCCGCCGTCGCGGCGCCCGGCGCGGAATTGGCCTGCTTCGGCTGCTCGGCGGACTGGGCGTCGTGCAGCTTGGCTTCCAGCTTCGGCACGTCCTCCGGCTCCGGGTTCAGGCTCAGCGCCCGCTGCCACTGGTACAGCGCCTCCAGCTTCCGGCCGGTCGCCCAGTAGGCGTCGCCCAGATGGCCGTTGATCGTGGCGTCCTCGGGTTGCAGTTCGACCGCCTTCTCCAGGTCCTTGACGGCGCGGCCGCCATCGCCCTCGCGCAGGGCGATCCAGCCCAGGCTGTCCACGATCGCTCCGTCATTC
>JAKAZX010000236.1 GCA_021826485.1 Pseudomonadota bacterium
ATGCTGGCGGAAGGGGCACTGGAAGAGGTCGCGGCACTGCTCGCCCTTCGCCTCGATCCCGCGCTGCCGGCGATGCGCGCGCATGGCCTGCCGGAACTGGCCGCCCATCTGCGCGGCGAATGGCCGTTGGAGGCGGCGCGCCGCCGGGCGGAACTGGCGACCGGGCAATACACGAAGCGGCAGGCGACCTGGCTGCGCCACCACAGGCTGGCGCCGGAGGGGCAAACGCATACGATCCATGCGCGAATGACGGGACTGGCGCAATTCTCGGCAAGTGAATTGGCCGATCTGAGGAATTTTCTTCGCGAACGCGGTTGACGCACCGCAGCGCGCGGGCTATCAGCGCGGCATGAGCACGCATCCCACCCCCCCGGAAACTCCGTCCGCCTCGGCGCCGGGCGCCGAAATCCTGCTGCGCGCGCTGAAGGATCAGGGGGTGGAGGTCGTTTTCGGCTATCCGGGCGGCGCCGTCCTGCCGATCTATGACGCGATCTTCCGGCAGAACGCGATCCGCCACATCCTGGTGCGGCACGAGCAGGCGGCGGTGCACGCGGCCGAGGGCTATGCGCGCTCCACCGGGCGGGTCGGCGTGGTGCTGGTGACCAGCGGTCCGGGCGCGACCAATGCCGTCACCGGGCTGGTCGATGCGCTGATGGACAGCATCCCGGTGGTCTGCCTGACCGGGCAGGTGCCCACCCATCTGATCGGCAACGACGCCTTCCAGGAGGCGGACACGACCGGCATCACCCGGCCCGCGACCAAGCACAACTACCTCGTCAAGCGTGGCGAGGACCTCGCCCGTGTGGTGCACGAGGCGTTCTATGTCGCGCGCAGCGGCCGGCCCGGCCCGGTGGTGGTCGATCTGCCGAAGGACATCCTGATCGGCGCCGCGCCCTACACGCCGCCGCCGACCGCGCCGCATCGCAGCTACCGCCCGCAGACCGAGCCGAACGCCGACGCCATCGCGCGGGCGGTGGCGCTGCTGAAGGGCGCCAAGCGGCCGGTGATCTACACCGGCGGCGGCGTCATCAATGCCGGCACCGAGGCGAGCGAGGCGCTGCGCAGCTTCGTGCGGCGCACCGGGTTTCCCTGCACCAGCACGCTGATGGGCCTGGGCGCCTATCCGGCCAGCGACCCGCAATTCCTGGGCATGCTGGGGATGCACGGCACGTACGAGGCCAATCTGGCGATGCACGGCTGCGACGTGATGCTGAACGTCGGCGCGCGGTTCGACGACCGCGTGACCGGCAAGCTCGCGGCGTTCAGCCCCGGCTCGCGCAAGATCCACGTCGATATCGACCCGTCCAGCATCAACAAGAACGTGCCGGTGGACGTGGCGATCGTCGGCGATGCCGGGCGCACGCTGCTGGCGTTGCTGCGGGCGTGGGATGCCGATGCGGCGGAGCCGGATCGTGCGGCGCTGGCGGAATGGTGGCGGCAGATCGACGCATGGCGCGGCAAGGACGCGCTGCGCTACACGCAGCCGCAGACCAAGGGCGCCGTGATCAAGCCGCAATACGCGATCCAGCGCCTCTATCAGCTCACCCGCGAGGCCGGGCGCGAGACGTTCATCTCCACCGAGGTCGGCCAGCACCAGATGTGGGCCGCGCAGTTCTTCAAGTTCGAGCAGCCGAACCGCTGGATGACCAGCGGCGGCCTGGGCACGATGGGCTACGGCCTGCCCGCCGCGATGGGCGTGCAGATCGCGCATCCCGACGCGCTGGTGATCGACATTGCCGGCGAAGCCAGCATCCTGATGAACATTCAGGAAATGGCGACGCTTGCGCAGTATCGCCTGCCGGTGAAGGTGTTCATCCTGAACAACCGCTACATGGGCATGGTGCGGCAGTGGCAGGAACTGCTGCACGGCGGCCGCTATTCCGAAAGCTACAGCGCAGCGCTGCCGGATTTCGTCAAGCTGGCGGAGAGCTTTCATGCCACCGGCCTGCATGCGCGCAGCGTCGATGAGCTGGACGGCGTGATCCGCGCGATGCTGGAGGCGCCCGGCCCGGTGATTGCCGACATCGCGGTGGACGAGAAGGAAAACTGCTTCCCGATGATCCCGAGCGGCGCACCGCACAACGAGATGATCCTGGGGCCGGAGCACGAGGCCGATGCGGCGGGAATCGCCGATGCCGGTCTCGTGCTGGTGTAGTTCGATGTCCGGGGAGGCAGGCGGCGGTTATCGTTCGGCGACGATATCCGTCCTGGTGGACAACGAGGCCGGCGTGCTGGCGCGGGTGATCGGGCTGTTTTCCGGCCGCGGCTACAACATCGACAGCCTGACCGTCGCGCCGGTGGAGGATGGCGGCCAGCGCAGCCGCATCAACATCGTCACCTCCGGCACGCAGATGGTGATCGAGCAGATCAAGGCGCAGCTCGACCGGCTGGTGCCGGTGCATCGCATCGCCGATCTGACCCAGCTAGGCCCTCACATCGCGCGCGAAATGGCGCTGATCAAGATCGTCGCCCCGGCCGGCGACAAGCGCGCCGAGGCGCTGCGGCTGGCCGATGCGTTCCGTGCCCGCGTGGTGGACGCCACCACCGAGAGCTTCGTGTTCGAGATGACCGGCAGCACCGACAAGCTGGATGCCTTCGTCGCGCTGATGCGTCCGCTGGGGCTGGCCGAGGTGTCGCGCACCGGGGTCGCCGCGATGGCGCGCGGCCCGCGGGCGATCTAGGGAAACGATCGCGGCCCAGCGCCACGACGCAACGGGATATGAGCAACGAGGAACAGTGATGCGCGTCTATTACGACCGTGATGCCGACGTGAACCTGATCAAAGGGAAGAAGGTCGCGGTCATCGGCTATGGCAGCCAGGGCCACGCCCACGCCAACAACCTCAAGGACAGCGGCGTTGCCGATGTCGTGGTCGGCCTGCGCGCCGGCTCCGCCGGCGTCGCCAAGGCGGAGGCCGCCGGCCTGCGCGTGATGGATGCGGGCGACGCGGCGAAATGGGCCGATGTGGTGATGGTGCTGACGCCCGACGAAGGGCAGGGTGACCTGTATCGCGAGAAGCTCGGGCCGAACATGCGGCCGGGCACGGCGCTTGCCTTCGCGCACGGCCTGAATATCCATTTCAACCTGATCGAGGCGCGGCCGGACATCGACGTGTTCATGATCGCGCCGAAGGGGCCGGGCCATACCGTGCGCAGCGAGTACCAGCGCGGCGGCGGCGTGCCGTGCCTGGTCGCGGTGGCGCAGAACCCGTCGGGCAACGCGCTGGAGATCGCGCTGTCCTACGCCTCGGCGATCGGCGGCGGGCGCGCCGGGATCATCGAGACGACGTTCAAGGAGGAATGCGAGACCGACCTGTTCGGCGAACAGGTGGTGCTGTGCGGCGGCCTCGTCGAACTGATCCGCGCCGGCTACGAGACGCTGGTGGAGGCCGGCTATGCGCCGGAGATGGCGTATTTCGAGTGCCTGCACGAAGTGAAGCTGATCGTCGATCTGATCTATGAGGGCGGCATCGCCAACATGAACTACTCGGTCAGCAACACCGCCGAGTACGGCGAATACGTCTCCGGCCCGCGTGTCATCACGGCGGAGACGAAGGCCGAGATGAAGCGCATCCTGGACGACATCCAGAGCGGCCGGTTCGCCCGCGACTGGATGCTGGAGAACCGGGTGAACCAGGCCAGCTTCAAGGCGATGCGCCGGCGCGCCGCCGAGCACCCGATCGAGCAGGTGGGCGAGAAGCTGCGCGCGATGATGCCGTGGATCGGCAAGAACCGGCTGGTGGACCGCACGCGGAACTGAGGAACGAGCGGCCGGTTCTTGTGTTCATACGGAAATTCCGTATAGTGCGGGATGGGTGAACGGCGGGAGTTCACCTGGGACGAGGCGAAAGCGGCCAGCAATCTCGGCAAGCATGGCGTTTCCTTTGCTTATGCGACTCGGGCCTTCCTCGATCCCGGTCGAGTGGAGCTGGACGCGACGCGGCCGGATGATCGCGAGGTGCGCCGCAAGGTGATCGGCGCGATCGAAGGCCGCGTCTTCGCGGTGGTCTATACGGAGCGGCACGGCGGCATCCGCATCATTTCCGCCCGCCGCTGCAACGCGCAGGAGGGCAAGGCCTATGGTGCGGTTTATCCTTGATCCGGCGGCCGTGCCCGAACCGACCGACGCGGAGCGTGCGCGGCTCGCCGCGATGACGGACGGCGAGATTACCGCCGCTGCTGCTGACGATCCCGACAATCCCGAACTGACGGAGGCGGAGCTTGCACGCATCGCTGCGGCGCGGCACGTCCGGCAGGTGCGCATACGCACCGGCATGAGTCAGGCGCGGTTTGCCGCTGCGTTTCGGATCAATCTCGGCCGGCTGCGCGATCTGGAGCAGGGTCGGACGCGGCCGGACACGGCGCTGCTCGCCTATCTCGACGTGATCGACCAGGAACCGGAGGCGGTGGGGCGTGCGCTGGGGGCAGCGGGATCGTCTTAAGCCTCCCGCGTCCGCCGCTGCATCCATCGCCGCAGCGCGACCGCCGACCACACCGCTTCCACCGCGCCGAACGGCCAAGCGCCCTGCAGGAAGCCGTACAGCGAGCCGAGCGCGCAGGACGCGGCGAAGCCGAGCACGAACCAGCGGCTGCGCGCCTCCAGCGCGTAGCAGACCAGCATGGCGGTGACGGCGAACAGGCCGAAGGCGCTGAGCGCCGTCATCGCCGGCCGCCTATTTCGTCTGCAACGGCACCGCCGTCACGCTGTTGAACGCGCTGCCGCCGGTCCCCACGCTGATCGTGGACCAGACCAGATAGATCAGCACCTGCTTATCCGCGTCGAACAGGCGGGAAATGCGCACCTGCTTGAACAGCGGGCTCATTTTCTCGCCGAACACCACTTCGTTGTCGGGCAGCTTGCCGCGCAGGCTGACCGGGCCGGTGGCGCGGCAGGCGATCGAGAAGCGGTTGGGGTCGGTGGCCAGTCCGAAACTGCCCTTCACCCCGCCGGTCTCGGCGCGCGAGACGTAGCAGCTCACGCCATCGACGCGCGGATCGTCATAGCGGTCGACGACGATGCGGTCGTTGCGGCCGAGCAGGCGGAAGGTCGTATCGACCGTCCCGATCCGCTTCGCGCCATCGTCGGCCAGCGCCGGAACGGCAGCCAGCAGCAGCAGCAGAAGTGCGAGTCGCAGCATTCTCATCCTCCCGGATCGGCGACGGCGTAACGCGCGAAACTCTCCGCCAGCAGCGCATAGATCGCCCGTTTGAACGGCGGGCCGAGGCGCGGCAGGTCGGCCAGCGCGGCCCAGCGCCAGGCATCGAATTCGGGATGCGGGTCGCGGTCCAGCCGGATGTCGGCGTCGGTGCCGAGGAAACGCAGGGCGAACCAGCGCTGCCGCTGGCCGCGATAGCGTCCGCCGAGGGCGACGCCGAGCAGATGCGGCGGCAGGTCGTAGGCGAGCCAGTCCGGATGCTCGCCGATGATCACGGCGCGGTCGGTGCCGATCTCCTCCGCCAGTTCGCGCAGCACGGCCGCGCGCGGGTCTTCCGCCGCGTCGATGCCGCCCTGCGGCAGTTGCCAGCCGCCGGGCGCGCCCTCGGCGTTCGGCAGGTCGGCCCGGCGGGCGACCAGCACGCGGCCGTCGCGGCTGAACAGCGCGGCGCCGACATTCGGGCGATAGGGCAGGGCGGCGGGATCGGGCATGGTCAGGGACGCTCCTCCCCGGCGGCGGCGCGGATCGGCGGCGGCGGCTGTGCGATGCTGCTGACCGGGGCGAGCACCAGGCCGCGCGCCGCCAGCGTGGCGGCCCAGGCGCCCAGCCGGTCCAGCGTCACCGGCCGCGGCACCCCGACCAGCCCGAGTGCGGCGCCGCGGTCGCGGGCGATCTGTTCCAGCCGGGCCAGATGCGCCTCGATCTCCGTGCGCACGGCGGGTTCGTCCACCACCACATCGACGCTGCGGCCGGTGACATAGGGCGGATGCGCGGCGCCCGGGCGCGGGTCGATATAGAGCAGGCCGCGGCGGGCCAGGTCGCGCAGCAGCGGCGTCATCAGCTCCGCGACCGCCGCGAAGCGCTCCCCGCGCATGCCGTTCAGCGCCCCGGTCGCGCCGACATAGCCGGTGAAGCGCGTCAGCGCCCATTCCAGCCGCTGGTGGTTCAGCGCGGCCAGATTGCCGGTCAGCAGCGCATGGTTGCCGGGATCGTCGATCGGATACCGCTCCGGCTCCAGCGGCAGGGACAGGAACAGCTCATGGCCGGCCGCGCGCGCGGCGTCGAGCAGCCGGTCGGGGTGCCAGGCATAGGGCGAGACGGCGAGGGAGACGGCGCCGGGCAGGCTGCGGATGGCCTCGTCGCTGTCGGCTTCCGCCATGCCGATGCCGCCGAGCAGGATGGCGACGCGCGGGCGGGTGTCGGCGGCGTCGAACGGGGCGGCATAGGCGCGCATCGGCATCCGCCCGCCCGGGCCGGCCCGCGGCAGCAGGCCGCCGGGAAAGGCGGTGGAGGGTTCCAGCAGCGCCGGATCGGGCGGCGCGACCGCGCCGGGCTGCACCGGCACGGGCGGCGGC
>JAKAZX010000237.1 GCA_021826485.1 Pseudomonadota bacterium
GGTGCGGAACACCAGCAGCCGCTCATTGATCGCGCGCAACTGCTGCAGCAGCAGCGCATTGCCGGCAAGCCCGGCGAGCGATTCGTGGAATGCGGCGTCGCGCCGCGCCAGTTCCGCAACGTCGGGGGCGGTGGCCGAGGCCACGCTGCGCCAGTCATCCGCGAGCGCCGCCAGCCGGTCCGGCGGCGCGCCGGCCGCCGTCAGCGTTTCCACCGCGAACAGTTCCAGCGCCAGCCGCACGTCGTACAGCTCCACCAGTTCGCTGACCTTCACCTGCCGGACGGCGTGGCCGCGATTGTCCATGCGCCGGACGAAGCCGTTGGTCGCCAGCACGTGCAGCGCCTCCCGCACCGGGCTGCGGCTGACGCCGAACTCCCGGCACAGCACGTCCTCTGTCAGACGGTGCTCGGGCGGATACTGCCAGTTCAGAATCCGCTCCTTCAGGGTCGCGACGATGGCGGCACTGATCGTCGCGGACGTTTCGCTCGCCATCGCCGGCGGGTCCCCCGCAAAGCCGTGTGCATGATTGCGTACAGGACGGGATATGGCTGCGAACGGGCGGGGCGGCAAGCCGGCGGGCGTCAGGACGGCGGATGCGCCGTGGGGGGCCAGGATCGCGGGGCGCTGGCCCCCAGGTCACGCAGCGTCGCCGGTTCCCGGTAGCCTGCGAGCGGCTGGCCGTGCAGCACCGCGGCGGCGAAGGCGACCATCCGCTGCTGCATGTGGGCGATGTTGCCTGCGCCTCACTCGCCCTCTCCATGCGGGCCGCGGACGGTGACGATCATGCGCGGGCCGGCGCAGCGGCGCAGGCAGTCCGGGCTGCCCTCGAGGCTCTCGGAGAAATCCCACAGGCCGCGGCTGTCATCCAACACGCCCACGACGCTCCCGCCGGTTCGGGTCAAGGCGTGATGACGCTGCGCCCCGCGGCTGCGGAGGGGTGCGGCAGCGAAGGTTCATCTGTTGAACCAGCCACATCGAAAATGTCCCAGGCGTCGTTTCATCGTGGACCGCCGGCGCGCGAAGTGCAAAATGCTCCTGTGAATACGCACATGTCTGACTGCATCGGCCGCGCGGCGCCGCCGGCTCATCCCGTGAACCAGTGTGAAGATCGATGCTGAGCTTGTCAAAGTCCGGGCGGCAGCAGCGCATCCGCTGCGAGAAGGGGCCGGCGACCGGGTCGCGCGGCATGGTCGTCACCAATCATCCGCTGGCCTCCGCCGCCGCGGTGGAGGTGATGGCCGGTGGCGGCAATGCCGCGGACGCGACCGTTGCCGCGCTGTTTGCGCTGACGGTGGTCGAGCCGATGATGGTCGGCATCTTCGGCGGCGGCTGCACGGTGATCCACGCGGCGGACGGGACGGAGGTGGCGATCGACGGGCTGTGCACGGCGCCCGCCGCATGCCGGCCGGACGTGTTCACGCCGGTTTCCGATACCTGGCCCGACTACATGGAGACCGTGGGGCGGGAGAATCGTGTCGGCATCCGCGCCATCGCCGTTCCCGGCAACCTGCGCGCATGGTGCGAACTACTGGCCCGGTTCGGCCGATGCCGTCTCGGCGATGTGATGGAAGCGGCGATCCGCATCGCCGAGCGCGGGTTCGCCATCTCCCGGTATCTGGAGAACTGCATCGCCGAGCAGGCGGCCGATCTGGCGCGCGATCCGGCGATCGCGGCGGTCTTCCTGCCGGGCGGCCGGCCGCTGGCGACGGGCGAACTGCTGGTGCAGGCGGAGTATGCGCAGACGCTGCGGCGGATCGTGCGCGAAGGACCCGATCTGCTCTATCAGGGCAATCTGGGCCGTGACATTGCCGACCATATCCAGCGGGCCGGCGGATTTCTCGATCACCGGGACCTCGCGCGGTATGCGACCGAATGGCGCGTGCCGGTCCGCGGCAGCTATCGCGGCATCGATCTGGTCGGGCCGCCGCCGCCCTGCTCCGGCGGCGTGCATGTCATCCAGATGCTCAACATCATGGAGAAATTCGACGTGGCGGCGCTGGGTTTCGGCACGCCCGAGACGCTGCATCTGGCGCTGGAGGCGCTGAAGATCGCCGCGTCCGACCGGCGGGCGGCCACCGCCGATCCGGCCTTCGTCGATGTGCCGGTCGAGCGGCTGATCTCCAAACAGTACGCCGACCTGCGACGATCGGAGATCGATCCGGCCCGTGCCGGCAGTTTCCAGTCGCGCGTGCTGCTCAATGAGTCCGACAACACGACGCATGTCACCGTGGCGGACGCCGACGGCAATGTCGTCACCGCCACGCAGACGATCAACAGCCTGTTCGGGGCGCGGGTGATGATTCCCGGCACCGGCATCATCCCCAACAACTACATGTACCTGTTCGACCCGCACCCGGGCAACGCGCTGTCGCTGCAACCGGGCAAGCGGATCACCAGCGGCATTTCCGCCTTCATCGCGTTGCAGGACGGCAGGCCGAAATTCGCCCTCGGGCTGCCGGGCGCGCACCGGATACCCGCCTGCGTGTTCCAGGCGATCATGAATCTGGTCGATCACGGCATGAGCCTGCAGGAAGCGGTGGAGGCGCCGCGCGTGTTCACGCAGGGCCAGATCGTCGAGGTGGAGGACGGCTTTTCGCCGGATGTCGTCCGCGCGCTCTCGGCACTCGGCCATGAGGTGAGCGTGGTGGGGCATGTCGGCGGCGGCATGACGGCAGTCGCCTTCGCCGATTCACGGATGGAGGGGGCGGCCTGCTGGCGTGCCGACGGTGTGCCGATGGGGATCGGCGGCGGCCCCGCGCGCGCGGGGGTCAGTTTCTGGCCCGACCCGACGCGCAGCGCGACGTTCCGCACATAGGCACGCAACCGCCGCAGGCAGAGCGGATCGGCAAGGAGCGAGAGCAATGACGAGGCTTGGTTTCGCCGCATCGGCCGTGATCGCGGCGCTGCTGTCGGCAATCGTCGCGGCGGTGCCGACGCGGGCCGAGACCGCCGTCACCATCAATACCGGCCAGATCTTCCGCACCCTCGATCCCGCCAAGATTTCCGACCAGAACGACTACGCCGCCGCGGTCAATCTGTACGAAGCGCTGATCACGGTCGCCAAGGATGGCAGCCTCGCGCCGCAGATCGCCGCCGGCTGGACCGTCTCTCCCGACGCCCGGGAAATCATGTTCAGCATCCGTCGCGATGCCAAATTCTCCGACGGTTCACCGATCACCGCCGCCGACGTGGTCTACAGCTTCGCGCGGCTGCTCAGGATCAACCAGGGACCGGCCAATCTGTTCAAGGATGTGCTGACGCCCGATGCGATCACCGCGCCCGACGACCATACCGTGAAGTTCACCCTTGCCCGCGCATTCGCGCCGTTCCTCGCCACCGTTCCGTCGGTGTTCATCGTCAACGCGGAGGTGGTTGCTGACAAGGCCGGCAGCGATGACGGCCAGAGCTATCTGGCGACGCATGTCGCGGGGTCCGGCGCCTATCTGCTTGGCAGCTACGATCGCGGAACCGGCCTGACGCTGATCCGCAACAAGGAATACTACGCGGGCTTCGGCCCCGATCCGATCGATCGGGTGCGCTGGGTCGTCACCAATGACGAGGCCACCGTTAAATCGCTCGCCGCATCCGGCGAACTGACGATGAGCGGCCCGTTCCAGGCGCCCGAGACCTACAAGACCCTCGCCGCGATGGGCCGGTTCCGGGTGCTCGACATCAACACCGCAACCGCCTTCTATCTGAAGCTCAATACCAAGATCGCGCCGACCGACGACATCCACATCCGTCGCGCCATCGCGCTCGCCACCGACTACCGCACGGTGAGGGAGACCATCTATCCCGGCGGCGTGCTGGATGGCCCGCTGCCGAAGGCCTTCGCCGCGTTCTACGCGAACGACCTGCCGGCGCAGAGATTCGATCTGGCTGCCGCGCGGGACGAGGTGGCGAAGTCGAAATATCGCGGCCAGACCATCCCGATCACGCTCGCCTACGTGGCGAACACCAAGTTCGAGGAGGAGATCAGCCTGCTCATGCAGTCGAATCTCGAACAGATCGGCTTCGCCGTCACGCAGCAGCCCGAGCCGTGGAACCGGCTGACCGAGCTGGCGACGAAGCCGCAGACGACGCCGGCGGTGACACAGGTGTTCTTCGGCCCCACCTATCCGTCGCCGGATTCCATGTTCTTCACCCAGTATGACTCGAAGGCAGCCGGGACGTGGGCCTCCACCGAATGGTTGCAGAACTCCGAGATCGACGCCCTGATCGATGCAGCCCGCGCAACCGCCGAACCGGCGAAGCAGGCCGAGATCTACCGCACCCTCCAGCACCGGCTGGTCGATCTGCAACCGGACGTGTTTCTGCTCACGCTGCATGCGGAAATCGCCATGGACGCATGCCTCACCGGTTACTCGTACGTGCCGATGCAGTCGATCCCGTACGACTTCCGGCGCTATCGCTGGACCTGCCATTAGCTGCGGGCCGGGCGAGCATACACGCATGTCGAAGAATGCCATGCTGGCAGAGCCGGGCTTCGTCCTTGCGGAGCGCGATCTGCAACCTCTGGCAATCGGTGCGGCCCTGCTCGGCACCGGCGGCGGCGGCAATCCCTATATCGGCATGCTGCGCACTCGCGAACTGATCCGCGGCGGCGCCGCGGTCCGCATCGTCCCGCTGGATGCGATGCCGGATGGTGCGATGGTCGGCCGGGTCGGCGGCATCGGTGCGCCGCTGATCGGGGTGGAGAAGATCGCGCAGGGCGGCGAACTGCTGCGGGCGTTGCGCGCGATGGAGGAAGCGGCCGGCGCCCGCATGTCGGCCCTCATCGCGGCGGAGATCGGCGGCGCCAATGCGATGGCCCCCATCATCGTGGCGGCGCAGGCCGGCCTGCCGGTGCTCGACGGTGACGGGATGGGACGCGCTTTTCCCGAGCTTCAGATGACCACTTTCGCGATCTATGGCAACCGCGGCACGATGACTGCGCTCGCCGACGACAAGGGCAATGTCGTGGTGCTGCGGCACCTCGTCGATGCGATTGCGCAGGAACGCTTCGCCCGCACCGTCGCGGTGGCGATGGGCGCAGGCGCTGGCGCGGCGGGCGCGCCGCTGCCGATGGCGTTCGTGCGGCAGGTTGCGATTCCGGGAACCGTGAGTCAGGCGCTGACAATCGGCCGCATCGTGCTGGATGCGCGTGGGCGGCGCCAGGATGTGGTCGGCCGGATGGTGGAGGAGACCGGTGCCACGCATTTCTTCACCGGCAAGATCACCGATGTCCGGCGTGATCTGCTGGGCGGATTCGTGCGCGGCCATGTCGATCTCACCGGTATCGATCGCTGGGCCGGTGCGGCGGCGCGGATCGCGATTCAGAACGAGAACCTCGTGCTGTGGATCGACGGCGCAGCCGCGGCGATGGTCCCGGACCTGATCATCAATCTCGCTGCCGACAGCGGGGAGCCGATCACCACCGAGATGCTGCGTTACGGCCAGCGCGTGGCGGTGATCGGCCTGCCCGCGCATCCGCTGCTGAAGACCGGGCCGGCCCTGGCGGTGGTTGGTCCGCAGGCGTTCGGCTATGCGGAGCTGGAATTCCGCCCGCTGCCCGACCGTCGTCTGCCGGCATGACGATCACGGCCGCCGCGCGCTGACATTCGCGCAGGCTGATGCCGCCGCCTTGCGCACCGCGTCGATGAATGCACGCAGCTTCGGCGCCTGCGCGGCATGCCGCGGGAAGTACAGGAATAGTCCCGGCTCCTCGATGCTGGCAGCGGGCAGCACCAACTCCGGCCGGCCGTTGCGATCACGGCGGCGGTGATGGCGGGCGGCAGCGCCACCCGCGGCGCATCGATCCGCAGCGCGCCGGCGACATGTCCCCGCGGGGCGCGCTGGGTTTGCACAGTTTCGTCGATCTGCGCGAGCGCGGGACCGATGGCGGCGACGAAGCGCGTGCCGGCCTCCGTCAGCGCGACGCTGCGGGTCGTGCGGGCGAACAGCCTCTGGCCGCGTCGCTGCTCCACCTCCTTCACCGCATGGCTCACCGCGGTGGGGCTCATGTTCTGCGCCGCGGCCGCTGCCGCGATTCCGCCGCGGTGCGCGACCGCCAGGACAACCGGGAAATGCGCCAGCAGTTCGCGGTCCATTCATGCACCCTGTCGTATGGCTCCATCGATCCGGCTCGTCTGATCCGGCGCTCGGGCGCCGATCCTGGTTGAGGCGAAGCCGGACGCGCGCTGGTCCACGGACTTCGTTCACGACCAGTTCGCCAACGGCCGGCGCTTTCGCATTCTGAACATCGTCGCTGACGTCACCAGGCAATGCCTCGGCGTCATCCCGGACACCTCGATATCCGGGCAACGTGTCGCGCGCGAGCTGACGGCGATTATCGCGCGGCATGGCAAGCCCGATATGATCGTGAGCGATCACGGCACGGAGTTCACCTGCAACGCGATGCTCACCTGGTGTCACGTTAACGGAGTCGACTGGCACTTCATCGCGCCGGGCGAGCCGATGCAGAATGGTTTCGTCGAGAGCTTCAAGGGCCGTACGCGCGATGAACTCT
>JAKAZX010000238.1 GCA_021826485.1 Pseudomonadota bacterium
AACCGTCCAGGCGCTGAAATTCTGGCAGGATTCGATCAACATGGGTGTCGCGCCGCGCAAGCTGCTCGGCGGCGGCGGCTGGGACGTGGTGCCCAACCTCGCCTCCGGCTACTGCGCCATCCAGAACGTGGGAATCTGGGCCATCTCCCAGTTGCGGGAGGGGGCGCCGGATTTCAAATACGGCGTGTTCCGTCTGCCGACGCCGCCCGGTGGCAAATACATGACGGTGGGCGGCGGCTGGGCCTTCGTTGCCAACGCGCGCGGCCGCAATGCCAAGGCGGCTGGCGAGTTCTGCGTCTGGGCGCTCGGCTCCATGAACCCCGGATCGATCCAGCGGGTGGTGGACTGGTGCACCAAGGCAAAGAGCGACATGCCGCCGCGGCAATCCGCGCTGGTGCAGGGCAAGGCCGCGTTCGACCAAGGCTGGCTCAAGACCTTCACCGACGACATCTATCCGGCCGCGCGCGCCGAACCGCGGGTGCCGCCGCCGGTCTACAAGGCGATTTCCGACGCGGTGCAGGGCTGCCAGTTGAACGGCCAGAAGCCCGAGGAAGCTGCCGCGGCAGCATCCGAGCAGATCGATGCCTTCCTGGGCGGCTATCACGGGGCGCCGATCCTCTGACCGATGGCAGAGGCAACTTCGCTGCGTGGCACGGCGGCGGCACCGGCTCAGCGCCGGGCCGTCGCCGGCCGGCTGCGCAACCGGCACCGCGAATGGCTGGCCGGCTATCTGTTCGTGGCGCCGGACGCGCTCGGCCTGCTGGTGTTCATCGGCGCGCCCATGCTGCTGTCGCTCAGCCTCGGCTTCTTCGAAGTCAGCGGCTTCGGTACATACGAATTCGTCGGGCTGGCAAATTACCGGCGGATGTTCCACGATCCGCTGTTCCTGCTGAGCCTGCGCGTCACCCTCACCTACATCGTGATGCTGGTGCCGGCGCTGTATGTGAGCGGGCTCGGGCTGGCGCTGCTGATCCAGCGCAGCACACGGTTCAATGCGGTGGTGCGCAGCCTGCTGTTCATGCCGCAGACGGTCAGCCTCGTGGTCGTCTCCCTGGTGTGGCAGCTTCTGCTGGTGGACAAGATCGGCGTGGTCAGCCGGCTGCTGCGGCCGATCGGGCTGGGGTGGATTTCCTGGCTCGGCGATCCGCACTTCGCCCTGGCGGTGATCGTGGTCGTCAGCGTGTGGTTCCTGATGGGATTCTACATGCTCATCTTCCTCGGCGGCCTGCAGGACATTCCGCAGGAATACTACGAGGCGGCGCGCATCGACGGCGCCGGGCGGCTGTCGTGCTTCTTCCGCATCACGCTGCCGCTGCTGCGGCCGACCAGCTTCTTCGTGCTGCTGGTATCGACGGTGACCGCCGTGTGCGGGTCGCAGACCTTCGATCTGGTCTACGTGATGACGCGCGGCGGGCCGGCCAATACCACCTCGCTCGCCATCTTCTACGTCTACCAGCAGGCCTTCCTGTTCAACGAATACGGCTATGCCGCGGCCATGGCGTCGTTCCTGGTGCTCGTGCTGATCGTGCTCACCGTCTGCATGTTCGCGCTGACGCGGGGCGGGCGCTTCACCTATGACTGATCCCGCCCTGGCCGCCACGCCGGAGCGGCGGATCGAGCTTGCCGCGCTCAAGCCGGCGCGCCTGATCTTCCATCTCACCGGCATCCTGCTGTCGGCGATGGCGGTCGTGCCGCTGCTGTGGATGGTCTCCATGTCGGTGAAGAACTCCGACGAGCTGTTCGGCACCGGCCTGCTGCCGCAGCACCCGACGCTCGCCAACTTCCTGTACGTGTTCACCCAGGTCGATTTCGCCCGCTACCTGCTGAACACGCTCTTCGTCTCCGCCAGCGTCACCGTGATCGCGCTGTTCTTCCATTCGATGGCCGGCTATGCGCTGGCGCGCCTACGGTTTCCCGGGCGGGACGCGATCTTCCTGGCCATGTTCGCGACCTTTTTGATCTCCCAGCCCGTCATCATCGTGCCGCTGTTCATCCTGGTGCGCTGGATGGGCATGCTGGACAGTTTTGCCGGGCTGATCATCCCGTCGGTGTTCAACGCGTTCGGCATCTTCCTGCTGCGCCAGTTCTACCTCGGCGTGCCGCGCGAGCTGGAGGAAGCGGCCGTGGTGGACGGCGCCGGCTTCTTCCGCGTGTACTGGAGCGTGATCCTGCCGTTGAGCCGGCCGATCCTGTCGGCGCTCGCGATCCTGTTCTTCCTGGCCAACTGGAACTCGTTCCTCTGGCCGCTCACCATCACCACCGACCGCAAGCTGTGGATGGTACAGGTCGCAATCTCCACCTTCCGCGCACAGTACAATGCGTCCTGGAACTACATCATGGCCGCCTCGACCGTGGTCGCGCTGCCGACCCTTGCGGCCTTCGTGGTATTCCAGAAACGCATCGTCGAATCGATCAAGACCAGCGGCATCAAATAGCAGCCGCGCGAGACGGGAGGAACCGGATGGGCCAGGGCTTCAACGGCATGGGAATGCATCTCGGCGTGCTCTCACGCCTGTCCGATGCGAAATCGCGCTCGATCAGCCCGGAAAACTTCGCCGGCGAACCCGGACGCGGCGGCATGGCGACGGAGGGCACGGGCGCGCGCGCCGCGCGCGGACTGGGCCAGGGATGGAAGGTCTCGCCCTCCGTCCCCATCGCGCCGGGGCAGACCTTCACCCTGGCCGCCATCGAAGGGTCCGGCGCGATCCAGCAGATCTGGATCACGCCGGCGCATGTGGCGTGGCGCGACCTGATCCTGCGCATTTTCTGGGACGACCAGTCGCATCCGTCGGTGGAGGTGCCGCTCGGCGATTTCTTCGCCTGCGGCTGGGGGCAGTACGCCCAGGTCAGTTCGCTGGCGGTCTGCGTCAATCCCGGCCGGGCGTTCAACTGCTACTGGGAAATGCCGTTCCGCAAGGGCGCGCGCATCACACTGGAAAACCGCAGCCCGAGCGACCAGGCGATCGTGTACTACCAGATCAACTACACGCTGACCGAGGTCCCCGCCGACGCGGCCTATTTCCATGCCCGCTTCAACCGCACCAATCCGCTGCCGTTCAAGACCGACTACGTCATCCTGGGCGGCGTGCGCGGCAAGGGACAGTACGTCGGCACGTACATGGCCTGGGGCGTCAACAACGCCGGCTGGTGGGGCGAAGGGGAGATCAAGTTCTTCCTCGATGACGACAGGCAGTTTCCGACCATCTGCGGCACGGGGACCGAGGACTATTTCTGCGGCGCCTACAATTTCGACGCGGGCACCGTCGATCCCGCGTTCCCGCGCGCCTACGTCGAGTTCACCACGCCCTATTCCGGCCTGCCGCAGGTGATCCGGCCCGACGGTACCTACCGCTCGCAGCAGCGCTTCGGCATGTACCGCTGGCACATCACCGATCCGGTGCGCTTCGAGACCGCGATCCGCGTCACCATCCAGGCGCTCGGCTGGCGCACCGACAAGCCGGACCGGCGGTATCTGCCGTTGCAGGACGACATCGCCTCGGTCGCTTTCTGGTATCAGTCGCTGCCGACCACCCCGTTCCCGCCGCTGCCGGACCGCGACTATCTGGAGGTAATCTGACCATGCCCGCAGCCAATGGCGGCCGCGACCTCGGGGCTGCGGACTATCTCGAACGCGTCTATGCCGGCGTCCTCGGCAAGCTGATCGGCGTCTATATGGGACGCCCGGTCGAGAACTGGACCTACCAGCGGATCATGCGCGAACTCGGCCCCATCGAATACTACGTGCATGACCGGCTGCACGTGCCGCTGGTGGTGACCGATGACGACATTGCCGGCACCTTCACCTTCATCCGCGCGCTGGAGGATCACGGCGCGAGGCCCGACCTTTCGGCCGAGGAGATCGGCCGTACCTGGCTGAACTATATCGTCGAGCGGCGTGCCATCCTGTGGTGGGGCGGCAACGGCAATTCGACCGAGCACACTGCGTGGCTGAATCTTCGCAAGGGCATTCCGGCGCCGTTGAGCGGGGCCGCCGAAACCAACGGTACGACCGTCGCCGAACAGATCGGCGCGCAGATCTTCATCGACGGCTGGGCGATGGTCGCACCCGGCCGGCCGGCGCTGGCCGCGCAACTCGCGGAACAGGCCGCCCGCGTCAGCCATGACGGTGCGGCGGTGGACGCCGCGAAGCTCTGGGCGGCGATGGAGGCCGAGGCTTTCGTCGCAACCGATATCGACCATCTGCTGGATGTCGGCCTGATGCAGATTCCCCGCGACGGCATCATGGCCCGACTGATCGCGGATGTCCGGCACTGGCGGCTGCAATTCCCCGACTGGCACGACACACGGCAGCGGATCGAGGAGACCTACGGATACGACAAATATCCCGGCAACTGCCACGTGGTTCCGAATCATGCCCTGATGATCATGGCGATCCTGTACGCGCCCGACGATTTCCAGCGGGCGCAGATGATCGTGAACACCGCCGGCTGGGATACCGACTGCAACGCCGGCAATGTCGGCTGTCTGCTCGGCATTATGCAGGGGCTGGACGGGATCGATGCGGGTGCCGATCTGCGCGGCCCGCTCGCGGACCGCATGCTGATTTCCTCGGCCGATGGCGGTTACGCGATCAATGATGCGGTGCGCGTTGCCTACCGGCTGGCCGCCCTCGGGCAGCAATTGCGCGGCGCCGAGGCGATCGCGGCGCCGAAGGGCGGTGCGCAGTTCCATTTCAGCCTGCCCGGTGCGACGCAGGGGTTCATCGCCGAGTCCGGGCCGGGCCGGGCCGCCACGCTGCTGGAGAACCAGCCGCTCGGCGACACGCGCACCCTCGCCATCCGCTATCGCGGCCTGGGGATGGGGCAGGTCGCGGCGGCGCTGACGCCGACCTTCACGCCGTTGGACGTGGTCGATATGCGCACCTACGAGCTGATGGCGACGCCCCTGCTCTACCCCGGTCAGGTCGTCACGGCGCGGCTGATTGCCGATCGCGGCAACCGTGGCGCGGTCACTGC
The DNA here is from genome assembly GCA_021826485.1 of Pseudomonadota bacterium. Lineage (GTDB taxonomy): Bacteria > Pseudomonadota > Alphaproteobacteria > Acetobacterales > Acetobacteraceae > JAFKFJ01. The sequence continues at coordinate 4,977 of JAKAZX010000238.1, forward strand.
CGCCATCCGCCTGCGCGTCTACGGCGCCAACGATGCGCTGTCCGATACCGACGGGCCGGCGACAGCGATCGCGCCGGGAGAGTCGGTCGATCTGCGCTGGGTCATTCCGGATCTCGACGGACAGCCGATCCAGCAGGCCGGCGTGGTGCTGGCCGCCGCCGGATCGCGCGCCGACGGCATCGTGCGGATCGACCATCTGCGATGGGACGGCGTGCCGCATCTGCATCTGCGTCGTCCCGCCGCCCCTGGTGACTTCTGGCGGCAGGCCTGGGTCAACGCGGTCAGCGTATTCTCCCGCAACTTCCGCCCGTCATTCCGCATCTCGCAGGACCGCGGCGAGGGCATGATCATCCACGGCACGCGGCAATGGACCGACTATCGCGTGCGTGCCGACCTGACGTTGCATCTCGCCCGCTGCGGCGGCATCGGCATCCGCGTGCAGGGGTTGCGGCGCTATTACGCCTGCATGCTAACGCGGGACGGCCGGCTGCAACTGGTGAAGGTTCGGGACGACACGAGGATCGTGCTGGCGGAGGCGGCATTCCCCTGGCGGCTGGAATCGCCCTATGAGGTAACGTTGGATGCGATCGGCCGGCGCCTGCGCTGCCACGTCGGGGACGTGGCTTTGCAAGCCGAGGATGCGGAAAATGGCTGGCTTGCCGAGGGCGGCCTCGCGCTGATCGTCGATGAAGGCGCGCTGTCGGTGAACGATGTCCATGTCGGCCGGGTGCCGGAAGGCTGACACCGCCGGCGCGATCGCCGAAAACCGGAGTGCTTCCGCGCGATGTGCAATCTCTATTCGATGACCAGCACGCGGGAGGCGATCCGGGCCCTGTTCGGGGCTGCACGCGACCAGACCGGCAACCAGCCGCCCCCGCAAGCCGTCTTTCCGGACCAGACCGCCCCCGTGATTCTCGCCGAGAGCAGCGGCGAGCGCGTCATGCGGGCGATGCGCTGGGGCTTTCCTCCGCCGCAGCCCGGCGGGCGGCCGGTGACCAATATCCGCAACACGGCCAGCCCGTTCTGGCGCGGCTGGCTGCGGCGCGAGTTCCGCTGCCTGGTCCCGGCGACGTCGTTCTGCGAATACGATGAAGCACATGCCAAGCGCCCGACCTGGTTTGCACTTGGCCCGGCCCGCCCCCCGTTCGCCTTCGCCGGCCTGTGGCGCCCGTGGACGGGCAGGCGCAAGGGCGAGGACGGGGAACACGCGCTGTTCGCGTTCCTGACGACCGACGCCAATGATCTGGTGCGCCCGGTGCATGCCCGGGCCATGCCGGTGGTGCTCACCGAACCTGCCGAATGGGACGCGTGGCTGACCGCCGAGACGGCAACCGCCCTGGCGCTCCAGCGCGCGCTGCCCGCCGGCCGCCTGGAAATCATCGCGGCCGGGCAACGATACGATGCACCGGAAGCCGCAACCTGACCAATCGGCGCCGTGGGAGGTGGCGGGATTGCATGCACCTGGGACAGCGCGGCCCATGCAACCCTGCCCTGCGGGCGGCTGCCATCCTGTGATCGCGGCATAGGAGGG
>JAKAZX010000239.1 GCA_021826485.1 Pseudomonadota bacterium
TCGGATGCCATATCGTTAGTCGCGACGGAACGGGGTCGCAATACGAAGCTGACCCCGAACCAGCAAGCCGTGCTGCATGTCCTCCGACCAGAGCGTGTCGCACTCGGCGTGGAGTGCGGACGCCGCGATCATCGCGTCGTAGATCGACAGGCCGTAGCGTTCGGCGAGCGCCAGCCCGGTGTCGTGGGTCTCGTCCGTGATGGGGCGCACCGAAAGCAGCCCGCGGATCGTCGGTGGCCAGATAGACGAGGACGTTGGTGTCGATGAAGCTACCGGGCATTCGCCTCCTCCCGGTCGAACGTCCAGTCCGCGGGCAGTCGTCCACGGACGGCGCGGAGGCGCTTCAGCAGCTCTTTCCGGCCGGCCTTACGCGTGATCTTGAAAGCCCCAGCGTCCGCGACGTGGATTTCGTTCTCTTCGCATTCTTTCAACTCCAGGGCCTCCTCGACGGCAGCGGGCAGACGAACGGCTATAATTAAGGGCGATATTCAATCGATAAGTGGAGGTCGGGCCTGTGCGCTCACGCCGCATCCTGGCCTGCCAGCGCGCGGCGAACCGCGTCCGGATTTCGGGCGATGACCCGCAGATAGGCGACCGCCGCGGCATCGGGGGCGCGCCTCGCGTGTTCCCAATCCCGCAGCGTGGCGGCGGGGATTTGGAAGGCTGCCGCGAACGCATTCTGTGACATGCCGAGCCTGCGGCGAATCCGTTGCACGTTCAGCGCAATACCCTCGGCTGCGGTCAGCGGCGGCGAGGCATCGGGGTCGGCGGCCAGATCGCGCTCGATCGCGGCTTCGCTCATGCCGCGAACGCGGTTCCAGTCCACCGAGCGGGCGATTTCCTCGCGGTTCGCTTGTGTTACCGTCAGCCTGACCAATTTGCGCCCAGCCATCGCCGCACCTCCTTGTCCCGCACGCGGTGAACGGAAATGATCCGCGTCACGTCGCCCCGCATGGTGTACACGCACGCGAACCAAACTCCGTCGATCATCCCGAACGCCCGGTACCTGGCTTCGCCGTAATCGCGCCGCCTGTCCTCCACCTCGCCAATTCGGCGCTCCAGGACCAAGGCACCGAACGGCAGCGGGATGCCGCGGCGGCGCCGGTTTTCGGCGTCCTTTGCCGGATCGAACTCGATCTCCACCAGCGCACTCTACGGCATTGCCTCATGGATGCAAGGCCCAGCGCGGCCCAACCCACCGGGCGCCGGCCACGGCGAGGCGTGCTACACCCACCCACCCTGGCCCTCCCCGCCCCCGCGGGGGCGGAGCGGGAACGGCACACAGTCGAGGCGCGCGCGATGGCCGACCACTACGACCTGCTGATCCGCAACGGCACCTGCGTCCTGCCCTGGGGGGTGGAAGCGGCGGATGTCGGCGTGCGGCATGGGCGCATCGCCGCGATCGGTGCCGCGTCCGGGGCGACGGCGGATGACACCGTCGATGCGCGCGGGCTGCATGTGCTGCCCGGGCTGATCGACCCGCATGTGCATCTGCGGGATCCCGGCGATGCGGCGGTGGAGAGCATCCCGACCGGCACCAAGGCCGCCGTGCTCGGCGGCCTCGCCGCGGTGTTCGACATGCCGAACACCGCGCCTGCCATCACCGATGCCGCCGCGCTCGTCCGCAAGCAGGCCTACGCGGAAACGAACGCGTGGTGCGACATCGGCCTCTATGTCGGCGCGACCAAATCGAACATCGCAGCCCTCGCCGAGCTGGAAGCGGCGCGCGGCGTGTGTGGCATCAAGGTGTTCGCGGGCAGCTCCACCGGCGACCTGCTGGTAGAGGACGATGCGAGCCTGGAGCGGGTGATGCGCGCCGGCCGCCGCCGCATCGCCTATCACAGCGAGGACGAGTATCGCTTGCAGGCGCGGCGCGGCCTGTTCGCCGCCGGCATGCCCTATGCGACGCACATGCAGTGGCGCGACGTGGAATGCGCCTTCCTCGGCACGCGGCGGCTGCTGGCGCTGGCGCAGGCAACCGGCCGGCCGGCGCATATCCTGCACGTCTCCACCGCCGAGGAACTGGACTACGTGCGGGACTTCCGCGACCTCTGCACGGTGGAGGTGCTGGTCAACCACCTGACGCAGGTGGCGCCGGATGCGTATGACCGGCTCGGCGGCTTCGCGGTGATGAACCCGCCGATCCGCGACGCGCGGCATCTGGAGGCCGCGTGGACGGCGGTGCGCAACGGCACCGTGGACTGCATCGGCTCCGACCACGCGCCGCATGCGCGCGCCGCCAAGCAGCGGCCCTGGCCGGATTGCGCGGCCGGGCTGACCGGGGTGCAGACGCTGGTGCCGGTGATGCTGGACCATGTGAATGCCGGCCGGCTTTCGCTGACCCGGCTGGTCGATCTGCTGTGCGCCGGCCCGGCGCGGGTCTATGGCGTTGTCGGCAAGGGGCGGCTCGCCGCCGGCTACGATGCGGATTTCACGCTGGTCGATCTCAAGCGGCAGCGGACCATCGAGGAAAGCTGGATCGTCTCCCCCTGCGGCTGGACGCCGTTCGCCGGAATGCGCGTCACCGGCTGGCCGGTCGCGACCATCATCCGCGGCCAGCCGGTGATGCGGGAGGATGCGCTGCTCGGCGCGCCGCGTGGCCGGCTGGTCCGGTTCCGCTGATCCCGCCCGGCGCCGCCGCGCCGCAATCATCGCGGCGCTCGGGATCGGGCAGATCATCGTCTGGGGATCGAGCTACTACCTGATCGCGGTGCTGGCGCGGCCGATCGCGGCATCGACCGGCTGGCCGCTGCCCTGGGTGGTCGGCGGCTCCTCCGTCGGGTTCCTGGTCTCGGGGCTGCTGTCCCCGCGCATCGGCCGGCGGATCGAGGCGGAGGGCGGGCGGCGCGTGCTGGGCGCCAGCGCGGTGCTGCTGGCCGCCGGCCTGCTCGCCCTGGCCGCCGCGCCGTCGCTGCCGCTCTATCTCGCCGCCTGGGCGCTGCTGGGCGCGGGCATGGGCGCCGGCCTCTATGACCCGGCCTTCGCCGCGCTCGGCCGGATGTACGGGGAGCAGGCACGCAGCGCGATCACCGCCGTCACGCTGTTCGGCGGCTTCGCCAGCACCGTCTGCTGGCCGCTCTCCGCCTGGCTGGTGGAGCGGGCGGGCTGGCGCGGCGCCTGCGTCGCCTATGCCGCGATCAACCTGCTGGTGGTGCTGCCGCTATACGCCCTGGCGCTGCCGCCAAGCGATGCGCCCGCCGCATCGCCCCGCCACGGCGCCCGCGGCACGCAGGATCCGCCGGCGCGGCGCGGCGCCGCCTTCGTGCTGGTCGCCGCCTCCACCACGCTGTCGGCCGTGGTCAGCACCCTGATCTCCGTGCATCTGCTGACGGTGTTGCAGGCGCGCGGAGCGACGCTGGGTGCTGCGGTCGCGGTCGGCGCGCTGCTCGGCCCGAGCCAGGTCGGCGCCCGCGTGCTGGAAACCGCGTTCGGCCGGCGCGCCCACCCGGTCTGGGGCCTGCTGGGGTCGAGCGTGCTGATGGCGGTCGGCCTGGCCGTCCTGTTCGCCGCCCCCGGCGCGGCGGGCGCGGCGATCGTGCTGTACGGCAGCGGCGCCGGCCTGCGCTCGATCGTGCGCGGAACGGTGCCGCTGGCGCTGTTCGGGCCGCAGGGCTACGCGGCGCTGATGGGGCGGATCGCCATGCCGTCGCTGATCGGGCAGGCGGCGGCGCCGGTGCTGGGCGGCCTGCTGATGGCGCGGGCCGGGGCGGACGCGACGGTGCTGCTGCTGGTCGCGGCGGCCGTGCTCAACATCGTGCCGGCCCTGCTGCTGCTGCCCCTGGCGCGCCGCCCGGCCTGACCGGCAGCGACGCATGGGCGTTGCTTTTCCGCAGCCGTTTCGTCACGATCGCGAATCGCGACTCGGCGAGAGGCCATGCAGGCGGCGGTGCATCGCATTCCGGCGGACGGACCCGACGATGTCGCGGGCCTCGTCACGCTCGTGCGGGACGGCCGTCTGGACCCCGGCCATATCGTCGCGGTGCTCGGCAAGACCGAGGGCAATGGCTGCGTCAACGATTTCACCCGCGGCTTCGCCACTGCCCGGCTGAAGGCCGCGATCGCCGAACTCTCCGGCCGCAGTGCCGAACAGGTCGGGCAGGACGTGATCTTCGTCATGTCCGGCGGCACCGAAGGCGGGCTGTCACCGCACTGGCTGGTATTCGCCGCCGATCGCGACTCGTCACCGCCGGTAGCCGGCGTGAAGCGACTCGCACTCGGCACCGCCCGCACCCGCAGCTTCCTGCCCCAGGAAGTGGGACGCCAGCCGCAGATCAGCGCGACGGCGGACGCGGTGCGGCAGGCGATGCGGCGTGCCGGGATCACCGAGGCCGCCGATGTGCATTACGTGCAGGTCAAGTGCCCGCTGCTGACGCGCGCCCGCATCGCCGAGGCGCATGCCGCCGGCGCGACCGTCGCGATCGAGGACACCTATGCCTCGATGGGCTGGTCGCGTGCCGCCTCCGCGCTCGGCGTCGCCGTGGCGCTCGGCGAGATCGCCGCCGATGCGGCGGACGATGCCAGCGTGTGCCGGAACTATGCGCTCCATTCGCAGCGGGCCAGCACCTCGGCCGGCGTCGAACTGACGGAAAATCAGGTCCTTGTGGTCGGCAACAGCGCCGCATGGTCGGGCGACCTGCTGATCGCGCATGATGTGATGGCGGATGCGATCGACGCCGCCGCCTTCGCCCGCGCACTGACCGCCGGCGGGATCGCCCCCGCCGTGCCGCTGCCGCCGGCCGCCGCGGCACGGCTGGTCGCGGTGCTGGCCAAGGCCGATGCGTCGCATAGCGGGGAGATTCGCGGTGCCCGCCACACCATGCTGGACGACAGCGACATCCCGGCCTCCCGCCACGCGCGCGCATTGGTGGGTGGCGTCCTGGCGGCGCTGGCGGGGACGACGCGCCTGTTTGTCTCCGGCGGCGCGGAGCATCAGGGACCGGACGGCGGCGGCCCTGTCGCCGTCATCGTCCGTCAAGGGCCATGATTGTCAGAATTTGTCATGCAGACGCGGATTCCCTCTGGTCTTCGTGGACAAATTTTGACAAAACAATGGTATGCTCCATGTTCATATCCGTTTAGGACTTATCTGCGAAAAGGCCCCCGAATTGCAGGCGGACACAGTCCCATGATGCACAAGACAGCCCTGGCTCCCGTACTCACCCCGCAGCCGATGTCGCAGGCCGATGCGACCGACACGATGCGGCTGGAGGATGCGGCCTCGCTTGACACTGTGCGGAACACCCAGGCGCTCGCCGCCGATCCGCGCATGGTGGTGCTGCGCGGCACCCTGCTCGCCCTGGTGCGCCGGGATGGCCGGGACCTGACGGCGCGGCAGCTCACCGCGTTCCTGACCGTGTACATGGACGACATCACCCACACGGTCAGCAGCCTTGCGGAGCTGCTGCACATCTCCCGCCCCGGCGTCACCCGGATCATGGACCGTCTGGTCCAGTTCGATCTGGTGGCGCGCGAGGAAGACCGGGAGGACCGGCGCCGCGTGCTGGTTCGCCGCACCACCCGCGGCGCGGCCTTCTTCCGCGAACTGGTCGGCATCAGCCGCAGCGTGCCGGCCGAGCCGGAACCCGCGACGGTCTGATCCGCTGCTCAGGCCACCGGCCGGCAGAAGGCGAAATCGCAGCCTTCGTCGGCCTGCGTGACCTGATCGAGGTACAGCCGCAGATAGCCGCGATCGGCCCCGGGGGGCGGGGCCGGCGGCGTCCAGGCCGCGCGGCGGCGGTCCAGCTCCGCCGCCTCCACCAGCAGATCGAGTCGCCGCGCCTCGGCATCCAGGCGGATGCGGTCGCCGCTGCGCACCAGGGCCAGCGGGCCGCCGGCCGCCGCCTCCGGCGTCGCGTGCAAGACGATGGTGCCGAAGGCGGTGCCGCTCATGCGCGCATCGGAAATCCGCACCATGTCCTTGACCCCCTGGCGCGCCAGCTTGCGCGGGATCGGCAGCGCCCCGGCCTCCGGCATGCCCGGCGCACCTTTCGGCCCGGCATTGCGCAGCACCAGCACGTCCGCAGCGGTCACGTCGAGGTCGTCGCGGTCGATCCGCTCGGCCATGTCGGCCAGCCCGTCGAACACCACCGCCCGCCCCTCGTGCCGCAGCAGCGCGGGCGTGGCGGCGGAGCGCTTCAGCAGCGCCCCGGCCGGCGCCAGGCTGCCGCGCAGCACGGCCAGTCCGCCCCCGACATGGATCGGCTTGTCGCGCGTGCGGATCACGTCCTGGCCGGGAACGATCTCCGCCGATGCGATCGAATCGGCAAGCGTTCCGCCGGCGACGGTCGGCGCGGTCAGGTCCAGCAACGGCGCCAGTTCGGCCAGCAGGCGCGGCACCCCGCCGGCCCAGTGGAAATGCTCCATGTAATGCGCGCCGGAGGGTTTCAGATCGACCAGTACCGGCACCTCCCGCCCCAGCCGGTCGAATTCGTCGAGGTCGATCCGCAGCCCCAGC
>JAKAZX010000240.1 GCA_021826485.1 Pseudomonadota bacterium
GGCCGACACGCCGCCGGGGGCGTTCGACGGGCACGGGCGGCGGCGCCCGGCGGTGCCGGACGGGATCGCCCGCGTGCTGGCCCCGTTCGACACCGCGACGCTCGCCGGCGCCCTCGACGCGGCCGGGATCGCCCCGCGCTACCGGCTGCTGCACCCGGACGGCAGCCCGGTCAGCGATGTCGAGATGCGGGCGCGGCGGCAGGGCGCGACGGTGGTGCTGGGGCTGCTGCGGGACGTGCCCCACGCCACCGCATCCGCCACGCCCGAAACGGTGGAGCTGGTGCTCAACGCGGCGCAGTCGGTGCAGGATCTGCTGGCCCCCGGGCCGGCCCGCACGGCGAGGCGGCTGACGCTGCGGCTGGACGCGGCGACGCCCGCGCTGCTGGCCCTGGCGGCACCGTAGGCCGCGCTTGCATGGCTGCCGGTGGTCGGTGAAAACGGGGTTGCACCGTTCATGGCGCGGCTGACAGACTCGCGCTAAACGGCGGCAGCGATCCGTCGTTCGCCGGGCCAATCGGACCGATCTCGATAGCAAACCAGGGCACCGCATGGACCCGAACCGCCACCGGCCACTCGCCTGGCCCGTCGCCGCATGGCGCTAGCCGCAGCCCACAGCCCGGGCGGGCCGGCCGGTGTGGTGCCGCTGTTCGGCACGCCGCTGCATCCCTGCCCGCTGCCGCCCGCCAGCCCGGCGGTGCTGTACGTCGTGGTGGATACCGAGGCCGAATTCGACTGGTCCAAGCCGTTCGCCCACGACCTCGTCGGCGTCACCGCGATGGCCGCGCAGGAGCGGGCGCAGGTCATCTTCGACCGCTTCGGCATCCGCCCGGTCTATGTCGTGGACTATCCCGTCGCCAGCCAGCAGGAGGGGTTCGCCCCGCTGCGCGCGATCCATGCCCGCGGCGGCTGCGAGATCGGCGCGCACCTGCATCCCTGGACCAACCCGCCGTTCGACGAGCCCGTGTCGCTGGTCAACTCCTACCCAGGCAATCTGCCGGCGGCGGCGGAGGAAGCGAAGCTGACCGTGCTGCTGGAGGCGATCCAGGCCAGTTTCGGCATCGCCGCGCGGTTCTACAAATCGGGCCGCTTCGGCATCGGCCCGCACACGCTGGCGATGCTGGGGCGGCATGGCATCAGCGTCGATTTCAGCGTCCTGCCCGGCGCCGACCTGCGGGCCAACAGCGGCCCGGATTTCCGCGCGCTGCGCCCGGTCGCCTACGGCACCGCCGACCGGCGGATCGCGGTGGTGCCGATGACGCGCGACCATATCGGCCCGCTGGCCGGCCAGCAGGCGCTGCTGGGCCGCTGGCTCGACCGGCCGGCGGCGCAATGGCTGCGCGCCCGCGGCATCCTGTCCCGCCTGCATCTGTTCAACAAGGTCGCGCTGACGCCGGAGGGCACCACCACGGCCGAGCTGCTGGCGCTGCTGAACAGCCTGCACCGCCGCGGCGTGCGGCAGTTCGTGATGTCCTATCACAGCCCGTCGCTGGTGCCGGGCCACACGCCCTATGTCCGCAGCGATGCCGACCTCGCCGGCCTGCTGGAGCGGATCGAGGCGGTGTGCCGCCACGTGCTCGGTCCGCTCGGCGGCCGCGCCGGCGAGCCGTTCGACCTGCTGCCCGAGCGTTTGTGTCCGGCCGGCTGATGTTCTGCTGTCGGATCGCGTCGGCCTCGTGCTAGATCGGCGGCGCCTCAAGCGCCTGCGGAGACGGTTTCATGTGCGGCATCGCCGGCATCTTCCATCCATCCGGGGGCGGCACGGTGGATGCCGCATTGCTGCGCCGCATGACCGACGCGCTGGCGCATCGCGGGCCGGATGGGGAAGGGTTTCACCTGGAGCCCGGCATCGGCCTCGGCCATCGCCGCCTCGCCATCATCGACCCGGCCGGCGGCCAGCAGCCGATGTTCAACGAGGACGGCTCGATCGCCATCACCTTCAACGGGGAAATCTACAATTTCGCCGATCTGCGCCCGGAACTCGCCGCCCTCGGCCACGTGTTCCGCAACCGCTGCGACACGGAGACGATCATCCATGCCTGGGAAAGCTGGGGTCCGGCCTGCCTCGACCGGCTGACCGGCCAGTTCGCCTTCGCGCTGTGGGATCGCCGGCAGGGCACGCTGTTCCTGGCGCGCGACCATTTCGGCAAGAAGCCGCTCTATTACGCGGCGGACCGGCTGGGCCGCATCCTGTTCGCCTCGGAACTCGCAGCCCTTGCCCAGGTGCCGACCCTGCCGCGCCGGATCGACCCCGCCGCCGTCGGCGACTTCCTCGCGCTCGGCTACGTGCCCGATCCCGGCTCGATCTTTGCCGGCATCCGCAAGCTGCCGCCGGCGCACTGCCTGGAGCTGCGGGTGGGCGAGGCGCCGGCCGCGCCGCGCCGCTACTGGCGCGTCCCGGTCGCACCGCAGGCGATCGAACTGCCGGAGGCCGCGGAGCGGATCACCGACCTGCTCGGCCGCGCGACGGCGCGGCGCATGGTGGCGGACGTGCCGCTCGGCGCGTTCCTGTCCGGCGGCGTCGATTCCTCGGCGGTCGTCGCGTTCGCCGCGCGGCAGCGCGCCACCCCGCTCGACACCTTCACCATGGGCTTCGACGGCGCGGAGGATGAAACCCCGTTCGCCGCCGCGGTCGCCGCGCGCTACGGCACCCACCAGCACAATGCGCGCGCCGCCGCCATCGACCTGTTCGATGCGGCGCGCGCGATGGGGCACGTGTTCGGTGAACCGTTCGGCGACATCTCCGCCCCGCCAACCCATGCCGTCTGCGCGCTGGCGCGTCGCCATGCGACGGTGGCGCTGTCCGGCGATGGCGGGGACGAGGTGTTCGCCGGCTATCGCCGCTATCGCTGGCACCTGCTGGTGGAGGGAGCGCGGCGCTACCTGCCGGCGCCGGTGCGGCGGCACGCCGTCGGCACGCTCGCGCGCCTTTATCCGAAGCTCGATCGCGCGCCGCGCTTCCTGCGCGCGAAGCACACGCTGACCGAACTCAGCCTGGACGCCGCGCGGGGTTTCGCCGCGTCGCAGGTGCGCATGCAGGATGCGCAGTGGCGCGCGCTGCTGTCGCCCGATCTGCGCGGCGCGCTCGACGGGCACGACCCGATGGCACGCTTCGTCACCACCTTCGCCGAGGTTGCCGATGCGCCGCCGCTCGCGCAGGCGCAGTACGCCGACCTGCACACCTGGCTGCCGGGCGACATCCTGGTGAAAGTGGATCGCGCCAGCATGGCGAATTCGCTGGAGGTGCGGGCACCGTTCCTCGATCCGGAGATGGTCGCCTTCGGCCTTTCGCTGCCGGCCGCGCTGAAGATCGCCGGCGGTGCCGGCAAGCACGTGCTGAAGCAGGCGCTGGCCGCACATCTGCCGCAGGACCTGCTGTGGCGGCCGAAGCAGGGTTTCGCGAGTTCGCCCGCCGCCCTGTTCCGGGCGGAGACGGCGCGGCTGCGCGCCCGGCTGCTCGGCCCGGCAATGGCCGATAGCGGGCTGTTCGCGGCCGATGCGATCGGCCGGTTGATCGACGAGCATGCCGCCGGCGCCTTCGACCATGCGCAGAAACTGTGGCTGCTGCTGGCGTTCGAGGGGTTCCTTGCCGCCGAATCCGGCGCCGCTGCGCCTGCGCTGACGGAGCCGGCGCTCATTGCCTGACGCACCGCTGCTGCTGCACGTGTTTCCCACCTTCGCGGTGGGCGGCGCGCAGCTTCGCATGATCGCGCTCGCCAACCGCTTCGGCGCGCGTTTCCGCCATGCGGTGATCGCGCTCGACGGGGTGACGGACGCGCGCGCGCGGCTCGATCCCGCACTCGACATCCGGTTCCCCGAGCTGGTGCTGGCGAAGAACGCAGCATTGCGCAGTGTCATGCAGGCGCGCGCGGCGATCGCCGCCCTGCGTCCCGACGTGCTGGTCACCCACAACTGGGGCTCGATCGAATTCGCGATGGCCAACTGGCTGACCCGGCGGCGGCACGTGCATATCGAGGACGGGTTCGGGCCGGAGGAGCGGGCACGGCAGTTGCCGCGCCGCGTGCTGACGCGCCGCCTCGTGCTGCGGCGCGCGACGGTGGTGCTGCCGTCGCGCACGCTGCACCGCATCGCGACCGCGCAATGGCGGCTGCCCGCGCGGCATGTGCGCTACATTCCGAACGGCATCGACCTGGCGCGGTTCGCCCCGCGCGCCGATCCCGCGCCCCCCTGGCCGCGCGACCTGCCGGTGATCGGCACCGTCGCCGCGCTGCGGGCGGAAAAGAATCTGGCACGGCTGATCGATGCCTTCGCGCGGCTGCGGCAGGCGCGCCCGGCGCGGCTGGTGATCGTCGGCGACGGGCCGGAGCGGCCGGCATTGGCCGCGCGCGCGGCATCGCTCGGCCTCGGCGATGCGGTGCTGTTCGCCGGCCCGACCGCCGACCCGCCGCGCGCCTACCGCAATTTCGACGTGTTCGCCCTGTCCTCCGACACCGAGCAGATGCCGCTGTCGGTGCTGGAGGCGATGGGCTGCGCGCTGCCCGTCGCGGCGACCGATGTCGGCGACGTGGCGGCGATGCTGGACGACGCCAACCGCCGCTTCGTCGTCGCCAAGGACCCGGCCGCGCTGGCCGCTTCCCTCGATGCCCTGCTGGCGGACCCGGCCGCCGCCCGCGCGCTGGGCGCGGCCAACCGTGCCCGCGCGGAGCGGGAGTTCGACGTGGCGACGATGGCGGCGGCCTACGAGGCGCTGTTCGCCGCCGGCACCGCCTCCGTCTCCGGGGGCACCCAGTAGCGGCCGCTGGCCGACATCAGCTTGATGGTGATCTTCACCTCCCGCGCCCGCGGCGGCAGGCGGATCAGCGCATCGCCGTCGGTCCAGCGCCAGCGGCAGCCCGGCAGCGGCGGGTGCCAGCCCGCGGCATAGGCCCGCTCGGCGAGCGGCCGGTGGTCCAGCCGCACGCCGAGCGCGACCCCCAGCCGCCGGCCGTCGCCGGCGCGCGGGTCGAGCGCGTCGGGGATGAAGCTGCGGCTGGTGAACCGCACCTCCCGTCCGCCGGCCGGCAGGAACAGGTGCAGCCCATCCGCGCCGAACGGCGTCGCGGCGGTGCCCGGCGTGTCGGTGACGATGCGCAGGTCCGGCCAGTCGGAAATCTGCCAGCCCAATTCCCCCGCCCGGCGCAGCAGCCGCCCATGCAGCCGCCCCGCGTTGCGGGCCAGCGGCGCACAGCCATGCCGCGCATAGGCGCGCCGGGCCACGCGGTCGGGCGCGGCGGCGAGATCGGGATGCAGCGGGCGCGTCCCCGATTCGCCGGCGAACAGGCCGCGATTGCCGGTGTCGAGAAAGCTTTCCGCCGCCGCGCCCTCGGCCAGCAGGATGTCGTGCCGGTCGAGTTCGACATGCACATAGGTCACGTGGTCGCAGTCCGCCTCGCGCAAGATCGTCGCGCCGTTGCACAGCAGGCGCGCCGCCACCAGCCGTCCGCCGAGCCACAGCGCATGGTCGGGCGACACCCGCAGGTCGCGGCACGGGATGCCAGGGGCGATGGCATCGGCCAGGATGCGCACGGGTGCAGCGTCCTGCGGCGACGGGTGGCGGGCGAGATCGATGCTGGTCCAGCCCACCCACCGCACCGGCGCGGCGCGGCCGGACGCGGTCAGCACCGTATCGCCGGCGCGCAGCATCTCAACCGGCGTCTCCCCCGCCGGCGTGCGAATGCGGGTGCCGGCGGCGAAACAGGGAATCTCGATCAGCAGCCCGCCCGACGTATCCGCGGTGACGTGGAACTCGCTGGGAATCAGGTTGGTGCCGGTATCCAGCGCGATCGTGCCGCCGACGAAGACGACCGAGTTGCCGGTCTTGTAGCTGGCGGTCTGCCCGGTGAACGGGATGCCGCGCAGATCGAGCGTGCTGGTCGGCGTCAGCGAGACCTGGGCACTGCCCAGGCCGCCGGAATCAACCGTCAGCGCGCCGTCCACGTTGATCGCGCCGGTGAAATTGCCGATCGCGCCGAGATCGAGCGTGCCGTTGACGGCGAGATTGCCGCCGCCGTCCAGCGTCGCGGCAATGGTGCTGTCGGCATCGGCGGTCAGGTTGGTGCCCAGCACCAGCGCGCCGGCGGCGGTGCTGGTGCTGCCGATGGCGATGGCGCCGTTCGGATCGACGCTGATCTGCGCATTGCGCAGCGGCGCCAGCGCCCCGGCGGTGATGCTGCCGCCCGCGCCGACCTGAAGCGTGCCGTTGGGTGCCAGCGTCAGCGCATTGCCGCCGGCCAGTTGCAGATTGCCGGTGAAGCCCGGCGCATCGGCCAGGGCCACCCCGCCCAGCGCCGTCACCGACCCGCTGCCTTCCAGCGTCATCCCCGCCAGCGCCGCCTGTTGCAGCGTCACCACGCCGCTCGCGCCCAGGGTCAGCAGGCCGTCGAACCCGTCCGGGCCTTGCAGGTCGAGGCTGCCGGTGACCGC
>JAKAZX010000241.1 GCA_021826485.1 Pseudomonadota bacterium
CCTTGGCCGCCCCGGTCGCGGCGGTGCCGCCGCGCCCGCCCGCGGTTGCCGCGCACACGCCGGCACCACACGCCATCGTCGCGCTGGCGCACGAGCCGGCGCCCGCGCCGCGCCCGCAGGCCACCCATCTCGCCGCCCTGCCCCCGCCCACGCAGGCCCGCGCCGCCAGCGCGCACCCGAGCCTGCCGACGGTGCCGACCACGCAGGTCCTGGCGACGCTGCGCCCGCTGCCCCGGCCGGCCACGGCACCGGCCGCCCAGTCTGAAACGGCACCGATGGTCGCCTCCGCCCTCGGCATGGCGCGGACGATGCTGGCGCCGGTGTCGGTGACGCCGGCCAACGCCGCGACGCCGGAGGGCAGTGCGCGGTGAACCTGGACCGCTTCCGCGCGCCCGACCCGACCGCGCCCGCGCACCGCTTCGGCGCGCCGCGCGATGCCGGGGTGCCGCGCATGGAGCATGTGCGGGTCACCGCCCCCGACCTCGCCCGCCGCGCCATGATGGAAAAGACGCGCGGGCGGCTGGTGGTGGCCGCCGCCGGCTTCGCCGTGCTGTTCGGCGCGCTGACCCTGAAGCTCGCGGATGCGACGGTGATCCGGCCGGTGCTGCCGAAGCCGGCCGTGCAGCACCGCAACGATCCCCCGACCCCGCCACCCGCCGGCCCCGCCGAAGCCGCCGCGCCGCCGGCGGCGCTGGACACCGGGCCGCACGCGCTGCGCGCCATGATCACCGACCGCAACGGCGAGATCCTGGCGATCTCCCTGCCGACCGCGGGGCTGTTCGCCAATCCGCGCGAGATGGCCGACCCGGCGGATGCGGCGCACAAGATCGCCGGCGTCCTGCCGCGGCTGGACGAGGCGATGGTGCGGGCACGGCTGTCGGACAGCAATCGGCAGTTCGTCTATCTGGCGCGCCAGATCACGCCGAAGGAGGAGTTGCAGATCAACGCCCTGGGCATTCCGGGCGTGTATTTCCAGCCGACCGAGCGGCGGCACTACCCGCTCGGCCGCGTCGCCGCGCAGGTGGTCGGCGGCGTCGATGTCGATGACCACGGTGTCGCCGGCGTCGAGAAGGCGTTCGAGAAGCGGCTGCTGGACGACCCGTCGCCGCTGAAACTTTCGCTCGATGTGCGCGTGCAGGCGGTGGTGCGCGAGGAGCTGGTCCAGGGCATGCAGGATTTCCAGGCGATCGCCGGCTGCGGCATCGTCATGGACGTGCATACGGGCGAGGTGATCGCGATGGTCAGCCTGCCCGATTACGACGCCAACGATTTCGGCCGCGCCGATCCGAACGAGCGGCGCAACCGCGCCGTCGGGAATGTCTATGAGCCGGGCAGCACGTTCAAACTCCAGAACGTGTCGGCGGCGCTGGACGACGGCGTGGTGAACATCTGGAACGGCTTCGACGCCAGCAGCCCGATCCATGTCGGCCGCTTCACCATCAACGACTTCCAGGGCAAGCACCGCTTCCTCTACATCCCCGAGATCATCGCCTACTCCTCCAACATCGGCGCCGCGCACATGGCCGATGCGGTGGGGCCGGAGCGGCAGCGGGCGTGGCTGCAGAAGATGGGCATGCTGGCGCGCGTGCCGATCGAACTGCCGGAGGCGACGACCTCCCTCTATCCGCCGGAACGGGCGTGGAAGTCGCTCGCCACCATGACCATCGGTTTCGGCCAGGGCATCGCCGTGACGCCGCTGCACGTGGTGCGCGGCACCGCGGCGGTGGCCAATGGCGGCATCCTGCTGAACCCGACCATCCTCGCCCTGCCGCCCGACGCACCGCCGCCGGACGGCGTGCGGGTGATGCAGCAGTCCACGTCCGACATCGTGCGCAAGATGATGCGTCTGGTGGTGACGGAAGGCGTTGGCAAATCGGCCGAGGTGCCGGGCTATTTCGTCGGCGGCAAGACCGGCACGGCGCAGAAGACCGCCGGCGGGCACGGCTACAAGCGTGATGCGCGCGTCGATGCCTTCATGGGCGTGTTCCCGATGAACGCGCCGCGCTACGCCGTCTACATGATGCTCGACGAGCCGAAGGCGAATGCGAGCACGCATGGCTACGCCACCGCCGGCTGGGTGGTGGCGCCGGTCGCCGCCCGGGTGATCGCGCGCGCCGCGCCGATGCTGGGCCTGCTGCCGGACACCGACCATGCGGCCGAGATCGATGCGGCGCTGTCCATGCCGTTGCAGCCCGGCCGCCCCGGCAATGTGCGGCCGACGCCGCCGATCGGGCCGCCGATGGCGCGCGTCACGCCGCGCCTGCCGACCGCGCCGGCCGGCACGCTGCAGGTGCCGACGGTGCCGTCGCTGCACGACCTGCGGCATGAGGCGCGCTATCTGGCGCCCGCCGATGCGGCTCGCTGAGATGGCAGCGGCGATGCAGCGCCTCGGGCAGCTTCCCGCCGCCCTGCCGCCGGCCTGGCGGGCGGGCGTTGCGGTGTGCGGCGTGACCGCGGACAGCCGCACCGCGCGGGACGGCGCGCTGTTCGTCGCGATCCCCGGCACCCGCGCGGATGGGCGGGCGTTCATCGCCGATGCCGTCAGCCGCGGCGCGGCGGCGGTGCTGGCGCCGCCCGGCACCGAATGGCCGCCCGGCGTGCCGCCCCGCCCGCTGATCGAAGACCCGGAGCCGCGGCGCCGGCTGGCGCAGATCGCCGCCGTGCTGGCGGGGCCGCAGCCGGCCACCATCGCCGCCGTCACCGGCACCAACGGCAAGACCTCCACCGTCGATTTCCTGCGCCAGATCTGGACCGCATCCGGCCATCCGGCGGCCAGCCTGGGCACGCTCGGCCTGATCGCGCCGAACCATGCCAGCGGCCCCGGGCTGACCACGCCCGATCCGGTCGCGCTGGCGGAGTCGCTGGCGGCGCTGGCGCGCGAGCGGATCGCGCATGTGGCGATCGAGGCGTCGTCCCACGGGCTCGACCAGTTCCGGCTGGACGGGCTGCGGCTGGCCGCCGCCGCCTTCACCAACCTGACGCGCGATCACCTCGACTATCACCGCGACATGGCGCGTTATCGCGCGGCCAAACTGCGGCTGTTCACGGAACTGCTGCCGGCGGGCGCGCCGGCGGTGGCCAGCACCACGTTGGACGCGGACACGCGCGCGGCGCTGGCCGCGATCGCCGGGCGGCGGCGGCTCGATCTGCGCATGGTGGGCGAGGACGGCGACGCGATCCGGCTGCTCGGCACGGTGCCGCTGCCGGACGGGCAGCTGCTGCGCATCGCGCGGCCCGATAGCAAGGTGCGGGAGATCACGCTGCCGCTGCCCGGACGTTTCCAGGCGGACAACGCGCTGGTCGCGGCGGCGCTGGCGATGGCGACCGGCCTGCCCGATGCGCTGGACCTGCTGCCCCGCCTGGCCGGCGTGCGCGGGCGGATGGAACTGGCGGCACGGCTGGCCAACGGTGCTGCGGTCTATGTCGATTACGCGCACACCCCGGACGCGCTGGAACGGCTGCTGCAGGCGCTGCGGCCGCACACCACGGGGCGCCTGCACGTGGTGTTCGGTGCCGGCGGCGACCGCGATCCGGGCAAGCGCCCGCTGATGGGTGCCGCCGCCGCACGCTTCGCCGACCATGTCATCATCACCGACGACAATCCGCGCAGTGAAGACCCGGCCGCGATCCGCGCGGCGGTGCGCGCCGGCTGCCCGGACGCCGCCGAGATCGGCGGGCGGTCGGCGGCGATCGCGGCGGCGCTGGGCGCGCTCGGCCCCGGCGATGTCCTGGCGGTCGCCGGGAAGGGCCACGAACAGGGACAGATCATCGGCGACGCGGTGCTGCCGTTCGACGACGTGGCGGTGGTGCGCGCGCTGGCGGGACAGACGTGACGCCGCTGTGGTCCTCCGCCGATCTCGCCGCCGCGACCGGCGCGCCGCCCCCCGGCTTCGCCGCCACGGGCGTGGCCATCGACAGCCGCACGCTGGCACCCGGCGACCTGTTCGTGGCGCTGCGCGGAGAGCACGGCGACGGCCACGCGCATGTCGCCGACGCGCTGGCGCGCGGCGCCGCCGGCGCGATGGTCCACAGCGACGTGCCGCAGCGGCCGGTGCTGCGCGTCGCCGACACGCTGGCGGGGCTGCATGCGCTCGGGCGCTTCGCCCGCGCACGCTTCGCCGGCCGCGCGGTCGCCGTCACCGGCAGCGTCGGCAAGACCACGACCAAGGAAATGCTGCGGACGGCGCTGGCCCCCTTCGGCACGACCGAGGCCGCCGCCGCGTCCTACAACAACCATTGGGGCGTGCCGCTGACGCTGGCACGATTGGCACCCGATGCCGCCTTCGCGGTGGTCGAGATCGGCATGAATCATGCGGGAGAGATCGCGCCCCTCGCCCGCCTCGCCCGCCCGCACGTGGCGATCATCACCGCGATCGAGCGGGCACATATCGGCCATCTCGGCAGCATCGAAGCGATCGCCGACGAGAAGGCCGCGATCCTGTCCGGGCTGGAGAGCGGCGGCGTCGCGGTGCTGCCGGCCGATTCGCCGCTGCTGCCGCGGCTGCGTGCCGCGACGGGCGGGCTGAAGGTGCTGCTGTTCGGCAGCGATCCGGCCGCCGATGCAAGCCTGCTCGACCTGCGCGCGGATGCCGAGGGCAGCGCGATCACCGCGCAGATCGGCGGGATGAGGCTGCACTTCCGCCTCGGCGCGCCGGGTGCGCACATGGCGCGCAATGCGCTGGCGGCGCTGGCGGCGGTGCATGCGCTGGGGCTGGACGTGGCGCGCGCCGCGGACGCACTGGCGGACTTCGCCCCGCTGCGCGGGCGCGGCGTGCGGCAGCGCATCGCGATCCCCGGCGGCACGGTGCTGCTGCTGGACGAAAGCTACAATGCCTCGGCGGCGTCCGTGCGGGCATCGCTGGAGGTGCTGGCACTGCAACCGGCATCGCGCCGCATCGCCGTGCTGGGCGACATGCTGGAGCTGGGCGCCGAAGGCCCGCGCGAGCATTCCGGCCTCGTATCTTCGGTTGTATCCGCCGCTGACATGGTTTTTACCTGCGGCACGCTGATGCGGCATCTGCACGATTCGCTGCCGGTGCGCGTCCGCGGCGAGCATGCCGACGACTCGGCGACGCTGGCGCCGATCGTGGCGGCTGCGTTGCGCCCGGGCGACGCGGTGCTGGTGAAGGGAAGCCTGGGTAGCCGCATGAGCCGGATCGTGCAGACGCTGACGGCGCCGCAGGGCGCCGCGGAACGGGTGCGCTGATGCTGTACAGCCTCACCCGCCCGTACGCGGAAAGCTTCATCCTGTTCAACCTGTTCCGCTACATCACCTTCCGTTCGGGCGCGGCGTGCCTGACCGCGCTGGTGGTCAGCTTCCTGATCGGGCCGATGTTCATCCGCTGGCTCCGGCGCGTGCAGCGCGGCGGCCAGCCGATCCGCCCCGACGGGCCGGAGCGGCACCTGCTGGAAAAGAAGGGCACGCCGACCATGGGCGGCGTGCTGATCCTGTCGGCGCTCACCGTCTCCACGCTGCTGTGGGCCGATCTGCGCAGCGGCTATGTCTGGGCGGTGCTGCTGCTGACGCTCGGCTACGGCGCGCTCGGCTTCGTCGATGACTACATCAAGCTGTCCAAGGCGAATTTCCGTGGCCTGTCCGGGCGCGGCAAGCTGATCGTGCAGGCGGCGCTGGGCCTCGGCGCGGCGTTGTGGATCATGGCGCTGACGCACGGGCCGATGGCGACAACGCTGACGTTTCCGGTGGTCAAGGATGCGGTGCTGCCGCTCGGCTTCTTCTTCCCGGTGCTGAGCATGCTGATCATGCTCGGCAGCTCCAACGCGGTGAACCTGACCGACGGGCTGGACGGGCTGGCGATCGTGCCGACCATCATCTGCGCCGGCGTGTTCGCGCTGATCGCCTATCTGGTCGGCAACCGCGTATTCGCCGACTATCTGCAACTGAACCACATCCCCGGCGTCGGCGAGCTGACCGTGGTGTGTTCGTCGCTGATCGGCGCCGGCCTCGGCTTCCTGTGGTTCAATGCGCCGCCGGCGCGCGTGTTCATGGGCGATACCGGCAGCCTGGCGCTTGGCGGCGCGCTGGGCGCCATCGCGGTCGCGGTAAAGCACGAGGTGGTGCTGGCGATCGTCGGCGGCCTGTTCGTGGTCGAGACGGTCAGCGTGATCGTGCAGGTGTTCTGGTACAAGCGCACCGGCCGCCGCGTGTTCCTGATGGCGCCGCTGCACCATCATTTCGAGAAGAAGGGCTGGGCCGAGCCGACCATCGTGATCCGCTTCTGGATCATCTCCATGATCCTCGCGCTGGTCGGCCTGGCGACGCTGAAGATCCGATGAGCTTCCCGTCGCACATCTTTGCGGGTTCGCGGTTTGCCGTGGTCGGGCTGGGCCGCAACGGCCTGCCGGCGGCACGCGCGCTGGCCGCGATGGGTGCGGCGGTGACGGCGTGGGACGACAAGATC
>JAKAZX010000003.1 GCA_021826485.1 Pseudomonadota bacterium
AGCCTGTTCAGCTTCGCCATGCTGATGCTGGTCTCTGCCGACAACCTGCTGCAACTGTTCTTCGGGTGGGAGGGGGTCGGCCTCGCGTCCTATCTGCTGATCGGCTATTGGTATTACCGGCCGAGCGCGGGTGCGGCGGCGATGAAGGCGTTCATCGTCAACCGTGTCGGCGATCTGGGTTTCGCGCTCGGCATCGCGCTGGTGTTCCTGCAATTCGGCGCGATCGATTTCGGCACCGTGTTCGGCGCGGTGCAGACCCACATGGATGCGACCTACCATGTGCTCGGCCACACCTGGCGCGCTTACGAAGTGATCGGCGTCCTGCTGTTCTTCGGCGCGATGGGGAAGTCGGCGCAGATCGGGCTGCATGTCTGGCTTCCCGATGCCATGGAAGGGCCGACGCCGGTGTCGGCGCTGATCCACGCGGCGACGATGGTGACGGCCGGCGTGTTCCTGATGGCGCGGTTCTCTCCGGTGTTGGACTATGCGCCGGGTGCGCTGTCCTTCATCACCTTCATCGGCGCCACCACCGCGCTGTTCGCGGCCACCGTCGGCTGCACGCAGAACGACATCAAGCGGGTGATCGCCTATTCGACCTGCTCGCAGCTCGGCTACATGTTCGTCGCCGCCGGGGTCGGGGCGTATCAGGCGTCGATCTTCCATCTGCTGACGCACGCCTTCTTCAAGGCGCTGCTGTTCCTGACCGCCGGATCGGTGATCCACGCGATGTCGGACGAGCAGGACATGCGCCGGATGGGCGGGATCTGGCGCATGATCCCGGTGACCTACGCGATGATGTGGGTCGGCAATCTGGCGCTGGGCGGTGTGTTTCCGTTCGCCGGCTACTTCTCGAAGGATGCGATCCTGGAGGCCGCCTGGGCCGCACATACCGGCATCGGTCAGTACGGCTTCTGGTGCACGCTGATCGCCGCCTTCCTGACGGCGTTCTATTCCTGGCGCCTGCTGATCATGACGTTCCACGGCAAGCCGCGCGCGGACCATCACGTGATGGCGCATGTCCACGAAAGCCCGCCGGTGATGCTGGTGCCGCTGCTGCTGCTGGCGGTGGGCGCGCTGTTCGCCGGCATGGCGTTCCACAACCAGCTCATCGGCGCGGACTGGCGCGCGTTCTGGGGTAATTCCATCCAGATCGCGCCGGGCAACCACGTCCTGCGCGACATGGAGGAACTGCCGCTCTGGGTGTCCCTGTCGCCGAGCGTACTCGGCCTGCTCGGGATCGCGACGGCCTATCTGTTCTACATGATCGCACCGGAAATCCCTGTCCGTCTCGCAGCCAGCATGCCGTGGGCGTACCGCTTCCTGCTCAACAAGTGGTATTTCGACGAGCTGTACGATCTCGTGCTGATCCGTCCCTATCGCTTCCTGGCGCGGGAGCTGTGGCAGGTCGGCGATGTCACCATCATCGATGGCGTGCCGAACGGGCTTGCCGCGCTGACCGAGGAATCTTCCTCCGGCGTCGTGCGCCTGCAGACCGGCTCGATCGCCGTCTACGCCTTTGCCATGCTGATCGGCCTCGTGCTGCTGGTCAGCGTATTCCTGCTGTTCCTCCGATGACCGCGGCGGTCTCGCCGCTCACTCCCGCACCGGGCTGAATCCATGAACGCCGCCGGCTTTCCGCTGCTATCGCTGATCACCTGGCTGCCGCTGGTCGGCGGCCTCGTCATCCTTGCCGTGCGCGGGGATGAGGATACGGTCGCCTCCAACGCGCGCTGGACGGCGCTGTGGACCAGCCTGATCGTGTTCGCGCTCTCGGTCGTGCTCTGGGTGCGCTTCGATCCGGCGGAGCCGGGCTTCCAGTTCGTCGAGAGCGCGACCTGGCTGCCGCAATGGGGCATCACCTACAAGCTCGGCGTGGACGGCATCTCGGTGCTGTTCGTGCTGCTGTCCACCGTGCTCACGCCGATCTGCATCCTGGCAAGCTGGGATGCCATCCGCGTGCGCGTGCGCGAATACATGCTGGCCTTCCTGATCCTCGAAACCATGATGGTCGGCATGTTCGCGGCGATGGATTTCGTCGTGTTCTACATGTTCTTCGAGGGCGTGCTGATCCCGATGTACCTGATCATCGGGGTGTGGGGCGGCCCGCGGCGCGTCTATGCCGCCATCAAGTTCTTCCTCTACACGCTCGCCGGGTCGGTGCTGATGCTGCTGGCGCTGCTGGCGATGTGGTACCAGGCCGGCACGACCGACATCCCCACGCTGCTGCACACGCAGTTCCCGGCGTCGATGCAGACCTGGCTCTTCCTCGCCTTCCTCGCATCGTTCGCGGTGAAGGTGCCGATGTGGCCCGTGCACACCTGGCTGCCGGACGCGCATGTGGAGGCGCCGACGGCCGGCTCCGTCATTCTGGCTGGTGTGCTGCTGAAGATGGGCGGATACGGCTTCCTGCGGTTCTCCCTGCCGATGCTGCCGCTTGCCTCCGCCCATCTGGCGCCGCTGATGTATGCGCTGTCGGTGATCGCGGTGATCTACACGTCGTTCGTCGCCTTCGCGCAGACCGACATGAAGAAGCTGATCGCCTATTCGTCGGTCGCCCATATGGGCGTCGTCACCATCGGCATCTTCACCGCCAACGCGCAGGGCATTTCCGGGGCGATGTTCCAGATGCTGTCGCACGGCATCGTCTCCGCCGCGCTGTTCCTGTGCGTCGGGGTCGTCTACGACCGCATCCACACGCGGGAGATCGCGCGCTACGGCGGCCTGGCGGACCGGATGCCGGCCTACGCCTTCGTGTTCATGGTGTTCACGATGGCCAGCATCGGCCTGCCGGGCACCTCGGGCTTCGTCGGCGAATTTCTGGTCCTGGTCGGCGCCTTCCGCGTCAATTTCTGGCTCGCCCTGCTCGGCAGCCTCGGCATGATCCTCGGCGCGGCCTATGCGCTGTGGCTCTACCGTCGCATCATCTTCGGCCGCATCACCCGTGACGATCTGCGCGGCATCCTCGATCTCTCGCCAAGGGAGGTCGCGGTCTTCGCGCCGCTGGTGGTGCTGACGATCTGGATGGGCGTCTATCCGTCCAGCTTCAGCCAGTTCTGGGATGCGACGGTCGGCACCATCGTCGTCCACAACCAGGCGGCCCTGCACCTTACCACCACGCTGGCGGCGGCAAACCCATGATGATGCACTGGACCACCGCGCTGCCGGAGATCGCGCTCGCCTGCTGCGGCATGGCGATCCTGCTGCTCGGGGCGCTGACGCCGCGCGACACGTTCCGCATCGCATCCATGTTGACGATCGGGGCGTTCCTGCTCGCCGCGATGCTGGTGATCGCCGGGCCTGCGGGCCTCGCCTATCACGACCAGTTCGTCGTCGATGCGTTTGCCGGCTTCATCAAGCTGCTGGTGCTGGCGGGCTCGGCGCTCGCCGTCGTCGCCTCGCTCGACTACAACGAGCATGAGAATCTCCGCCGGTTCGAATTCCCGGTGCTGCTGCTGTTCGCCACCGTCGGCATGATGGTGATGGCCTCGGCCGCCAATCTGATGACGCTGTATGTCGGGCTCGAACTGCAGTCGCTCAGCATCTACGTGCTGGCCGCCTTCGCCCGCGACCAGCTCCGCTCGGCGGAGGCGGGGCTGAAGTATTTCGTGCTCGGCGCGCTCGCATCCGGCCTGCTGCTGTATGGCATTTCGCTGGTCTATGGCTTCTCCGGCACCATGCAGTTCGACCGGCTGGCGGCAGCGCTGACCGATCCGGCGCATGTGTCGCCCGGGCTCGTGGTCGGCATCGTGTTCGTCGTTGCCGGCCTCGCCTTCAAGGTCTCCGCCGTGCCGTTCCACATGTGGACGCCGGATGTCTATGAGGGGGCGCCGACACCGGTGACGCTGCTGATGGGAACGTCGCCGAAAGTGGCCGCGATGGCGCTGCTGGTGCGCGCGATGGCAACACCGTTCGGCCATCTGCTGGCCTCGTGGCAGCAGCTCATCGTGCTGGTGGCGATCGCCTCGGTGCTGCTGGGCGCGCTCGCTGCGATCGGCCAGCACAATATCAAGCGGCTGATGGCCTATTCCTCGATCGGCCACATGGGCTACGTGCTGATCGGCCTGGCCGCCGGCACGGCCGTCGGCATTCGCGGCGTGCTGCTTTACCTGCTCACGTACGTCTTCATGAACGCCGGCACCTTCGCCGTGATCCTGGCGATGCGCCGCCGCGGCGAGATGACGGAGGAGATCGCCGATTTATCCGGCCTCGGCCGCCGCGATCCGGCGATGGCCCTGTGGATGACGGTGTTCATGTTCAGCATGGCCGGCATCCCGCCGTTTTCCGGCTTCTGGGCGAAATACTTCATCTTCACCGCCGCGGTGCAGAGCGGCCTGTGGCTGCTTGCCGTGATCGGCGTGCTGACCAGCGTGATCGGCGCCTATTACTATATCCGCATCATCAAGGTCATGTATTTCGACGCCCCCGGGGAGCCGTTCGATCCGCGCCCTGCCTCGCTTTCCTTGCTCGCGGCGGGGTCCGGCCTGTTCACCACCCTGTTCTTTGTCATCCCTGCGCCGTTCGTTGGCGCGGCGGAGGCAGCGGCCCGGGTCCTTTTCAGGTGACGGAGCCGTTGCTGCGGCTGGAGATTCTGGATTCGGTTGCCTCGACGTCGGATTTGTGCCGCAGCCGTGCGCTGGCGGGCGAGGGGGCGGGCGTCGCCGTCCTGGCCCGGGAACAGACCGCCGGGCGCGGCACGGGCAGCCGGACATGGCAGTCGCCGCGCGGCAACCTCTCCATGTCCGTCCTCCTGCGCCCGCGCGAGCGGCTGGAGGGAGCGGCGGAGTGGTCGCTGCTCGCATCGGTCGCGCTGGCCGAGGTGCTGGCCGCGCATCTTCCCGACCCGGCGGTGCTGGCCCTGAAATGGCCCAACGACGTGCTGTTGGAGGGCGGCAAATGCGCCGGGATCCTGACCGAAAGCAGCGGCACGCCGGACGGCTGGATCGATTTCCTGATCCTGGGCTTCGGTGTCAACCTCGCGGTCGCGCCGGAGATGCTGGACCGCCCGACCGCCTGCCTCGCGCAGTACGCGACCGCGCCCGACCCGGTCGCATTCGGCCAGAAGCTACTGGACTCGGTCGAAACCTGGATGGCGCGGCGCCAGAAGGCCGGGTTCGCGCCGGTGCGCAGCGCATGGCTCGCCCTCGGCCCGCCGGAGGGTGCCCGCCTGCACCTCCGCACCGGGGCGGAGACGCGGGAGGGAAGGTTCGCCGGCCTTTCCCCCGATGGCCGCCTGTTGCTTGCGACCGCGGCGGGGACACATGCGTTCGCAGCGGGCGAACTCCTCGCCCCACTGTCCGGGAGCGTCTGAGCCATGCTGCTCGTGTTCGACGCCGGCAATACCAACGTGGTGGCGGCCGTTCACGACGGCAAATCCTGGCGCGCCCGCTGGCGCATCGCGACCGACCCGCAGCGGACCGCCGACGAGTACGCCGTCTGGCTGGTCACGCTGATGGGCCTGTCCGGCATCAGCCGGGAACAGGTCAGCGCCGCGGTCGTCGGCACCGTCGTGCCGGCGGCGCTGTATCACCTGCGCCGGCTGTGCCGCGACTGGTTCGATGTGGAGCCGCTGATCGTCCGCTCCTCGCTGCACTGGGGCTTCGACATCCGCGTGGACAACCCGGAGGAGGTGGGCGCCGACCGCCTGCTGAACTCCCTGGCCGCGCATGAACGCTATGGCGGACCGCTGGTGGTGATCGATTTCGGCACCGCGACGACCTTCGACGTGGTCGGCGCCGACGGCGCCTATCTCGGCGGCGTCATCGCGCCGGGGATCAACCTGTCGATCGAGGCGCTGCACCGCGCCGCCGCCCGCCTGCCGCGGATCGGCATGGGCCGGCCGCAGGCGGTGATCGGCACCAACACGGTCGCGGCCATGCAGTCCGGCATCTACTGGGGCTATGTCGGCCTGGTGGAGGGGCTGGTTGCGCGCATCCGCACCGAACATGGCGCGCCGCTGCACGTGATCGCCACCGGCGGCCTCGCGCCCCTGCTGGCGGAAGGCACGATGGTGATCGAGCATGTGGACCCGGACATCACGCTGGAAGGCATGCGCCTGTTGGCGAGCCGCAACCCGGTGCCCACATTAAGCCGCGACCGGATTCGCCCGGCTGACAGCGACTGACGAGGGATCACCACCGAACATGGACGCGGCGACCGGCGATCTGGCGTTCCTCCCGCTCGGAGGAACCGGCGAGATCGGCATGAATCTCAACCTCTATCGCTGCGGCGGACGCTGGCTGGCGGTGGATTGCGGCATCGGCTTCGGTGGCGCCGAGCTGCCCGAAGTCGATGTCATGATGCCGGACCCGGCGTTCATCGCCGAACGGCGGGACCGGCTGGTGGGCCTGGTCATCACCCACGCGCATGAGGACCATCTGGGCGCCGTCGCCTGGCTTTGGCGCTCGCTGCGCTGCCCGGTCTACGCCAGCCCCTTCGCCGCCGCCGTGCTGCGCCGCAAGCTCGCCGAGGTGCAGCTTCTGAGCGAGGTGCCGCTGCATGTCGTGCCGCCGGGCGGCAGCATTGACCTGCCGCCGTTCCGCCTGCGCCTGCTGCGGGTCGCGCATTCGACGCCAGAGGCGCAGTCGCTGGTGATCCGCACGCCGGCCGGCACCGTGCTCCACACCGGGGACTGGAAGCTGGACCCCGATCCGCTGGTCGGCCCGCCGACCGACGAGGCGGAATTCGCCGCCCTGGCGGAGGAGGGGGTGCTGGCCATGGTCTGCGACTCCACCAACGCCATGGTGGAGGGGCATTCCGGGTCGGAAGGGGATGTCCGCCGGGCGCTGACCGCACTGATCCGCGGCCTGCACGGGCGGGTCGCCGTCACCTGCTTTGCCAGCAACGTCGCGCGCGTCGAAAGCGTGGCGCTGGCCGCCCGGGCCGCCGGCCGGGCCGTTGCCGTGGTCGGCCGCAGCCTGCGCAACCTGGAGGCGGCGGCGCGGGACTGCGGCTATCTGCGCGGCATTCCGCCGTTCCTGGGCGAGGATGAGGCCGCCGACATCCCCGACGACAACCTGCTGATCCTGGTCACCGGCAGCCAGGGGGAGCCGCGCAGCGCGCTCGCCCGGATCGCCGCCGACAGCCACCCGCGCATCGAGCTGGGAGAGGGAGATACGGTCGTCTTCTCCAGCCGGGTCATCCCTGGCAATGAACGGGCGATCGGCACGGTGCAGGATGCCCTGGTGCGTCGCGGCGTGCGGCTGATGACCGACGCGGACCACATGATCCATGTCTCCGGCCATCCGGCGCGGGACGAGCTGCGCCGCCTCTACCGCCTCGTGCGCCCGCGCTATGCGGTGCCGGTGCATGGCGAATGGCGGCACCTGTCGGCCCACGCCGCCCTGGCGCAGGACGCCGGGGCGATCCCGGTCCTGCTGGAAGACGGCGACATCCTCAGCCTCGCCCCCGGCGTGCCGGAGGTGGTGGACAGCGCCCCGGTCGGGCGGCTGGTGCTGGACGGCACCCGGCTGGTGCCCCTGCAGGGCGGCGTCATGGGGGCACGACGGCGGATGCTGTTCAATGGGGTGGCCATCGCGAGCCTGGCGGTGGACGAAGCCGGGCGACTGCGCGGCACGCCGCGGCTGAGCGCGCCCGGACTGTTCGAGCCGGACGACCCCGAACAGGCCCGCATCATGGCGGAGTTCGCGGAGGTGGTGGCCGACCTGCCGGCGTCGCTGCGGCGCGACGATGCCGCCTTGCAGGACGCCGCCCGCACCGCCCTGCGCCGGGCGCTCGGCCGGCGGCTGCAGAAGCGTCCGCTGGTGGAGGTCCACCTGCTGCGAATCTGAGCGGGGAGGGGCGGCGCATGTCCTGGTTCACCGGCACCGTGCTTTATGTGCTGATCTGGTGGATCACCCTGTTCGCCGTCCTGCCCTTCGGTGCGCAGCCGGAGGAAGGGGCGGCGCCCGACCCAGCCAGCGGCTGGCGCGGTGCCCCGGCGCGCCCGCTGATCTGGCGCAAAGCGCTGGCAACCACGCTGGTCGCGGCGCTGATATGGGGGGCGGCGTATTTCCTGATCAGCAGCGACTGGCTGAGTTTCCGCAGCGGCTGGCTGGCGCTGCCAAGCGACTAGGCAGGGATGCCGACATTTTCGGCACACTGACCGCATTCCGTGCAAATAGGCGCGCGGATCGCAGGTTTTCTTGCTGCTTGTGCGAAAAAACCAATGGACGCCGCCGCATGATTGCGGGAATCATCACGGTCAGGACGAGGCGCACCCTCATCCTGCCGTGTGACTGGCGTTTCCTCCCTAAACTTGGCCCGCTGCGCCTTGGGCGCGCGGGCCTTCTTCTTCCTTAGCCGGGAATGGCCAGTCTGTCACGTGGTTTCGGTCGCGCGCAGGGTCGGCTTGCGTGATTTTATTTCGCCGATCCTTTGTGCATCGCAGCATTGTTGTGCCTCTGGCGAAGCGGGCCGCCGCCCGGTAGGGTCCGCGCTTCCCGCCACGCCGGATGGAACGATATGCGCCTCTCTCGCACGCTTGCGCCCACACTGAAGGAAACGCCTGCCGAGGCGCAGATCGTCTCCCACCGCCTGATGCTGCGGGCCGGGCTGGTGCGGCAGACGGCGGCCGGCATCTATGCTTGGCTGCCGCTCGGCTTCCGCGTGCTGAAGAACATCGAGCAGATCGTGCGCGAGGAACAGGACGCGATCGGCGCGCAGGAAATGCTGATGCCGACGATCCAGGCCGCCGAACTCTGGCGCCAGAGCGGCCGGTACGACGCGTACGGGCCGGAAATGCTGCGGATCAAGGATCGGCACGACCGGGAGATGCTCTACGGCCCGACAAACGAGGAGATGATCACCGACCTGTTCCGCCAGTCGGTGAAGTCCTATCGCGAATTGCCGCAGATGCTGTACCATATCCAGTGGAAATTCCGCGATGAGGTGCGCCCCCGCTTCGGCGTGATGCGCGGCCGCGAATTCCTGATGAAGGACGCGTACAGCTTCGACCTCGACTATGCCGGGGCGGTCATCAGCTATCGCCGGATGATGCTGGCCTACATGCGCACCTTCCAGCGCATGGGCGTCAAGGCGATCCCGATGGAGGCCGAGAGCGGGCCGATCGGCGGCAATCTCTCGCACGAATTCATCATCCTCGCCCCCACGGGGGAAAGTCAGGTCTGGTACGACGCGGCCTTCGAGCGGATGGACGTGTCCCCCGCCGCGGTGTCCCACCATTCCCCGGCTGACCTGGAGCGGTTCTTCACCGAGATGACGACCCATTACGCCGCGACCGACGAGAAGCACGATCCGGCGCTGTGGGAGAAAGTTCAGGAGAAGCGTGAAGGTCGCGGCATAGAAGTCGGGCATATCTTCTATTTCGGCACGAAATACAGTTCGCCGCTGGGCCTGACGGTGGCCGGTAGCGACGGGACGCCGGTGGCGCCGCACATGGGCAGCTACGGCGTCGGGGTGTCGCGCCTGGTCGGCGCGCTGATCGAGGCGTTTCACGACGACGCCGGGATCAAATGGCCCGATGCCGTCGCGCCGTTCCGCGCCGCGATCCTGAACCTCAAGGTCGGCGATGCCGCCTGCGACAGGATCAGCGAGGAAATCTACGCGAAGTTCGCGGGCGATGCGCTCTATGACGACCGGGAGGAGCGGGCGGGCGTGAAATTCGCCGATGCCGACCTGATGGGCCATCCCTGGCAGATCGTGGTTGGTCCGCGCGGCGCCGCCTCCGGGCGGGTGGAGCTGAAGCGGCGCGCCACCGGCGAGCGGCAGGAGGTCGATCTGGACGCAGCCCTCGCCCAGATCGGCTGAATGTTCGGCCCGTTCGAGCGGGCGGTCGCCGCCCGCTACCTGCGCTCCCGCCGCGGCGAGCGTTTCGTTTCGGTGATCGCGACGTTCTCCCTGGTCGGCATCGCCCTCGGGGTCGCCACGCTGATCATCGTGATGAGCGTGATGGGCGGCTTCCGGCAGGAGCTGCTCGGCCGCATCCTGGGCCTGAACGGCCATCTCGGCATCTATGCGGTCGGCCAGCCGCTGCGCGACTACGACGCCATCGTCGGCAAGGTGCGCGGCCTGCCGGGCGTGGTGGCGGCGATGCCGATGGTGGAAGGGCAGGCGCTGCTGACGACGGAGCATGGCGGCGCCTATGGCGGCATCGTCCGCGGCATGCGGCGGCAGGATTTGCAGGCGCTGCACGTGGTCAGCGACCATATCGTCGCCGGCAGCCTCGACAAATTCGACGGCGACGACGCGGTGGCGATCGGCATCGGCCTCGCCCAGCGCCTCGATCTCGGCATCGGCGGGCAGATCACGCTGATCTCCCCGCAGGGTTCGGCGACCGCGTTCGGCACGGTGCCGCGGATGCGCGCCTATACCGTGGTTGCAATCTTCCAGGTCGGGTTCAACGAGGCGGATACCAGCTTCGTCTATCTGCCGCTGCATGCCGCGCAGATCTTCTTCCAGGTCCGCGATGCGGCAACGCAGGTGGAGGTGATGGTGCATGACCCCGATGCGGTCGGGCCGGTGAACCGGGAAATCCGCACCGCGCTGGCCGGCGTGCCGGCCCGCGTGATCGATTGGACGCAGAGCAACAACAGCCTGTTCGCGGCGGTGCAGGTGGAGCGGAACGTGATGTTCCTGATCCTCACGCTGATCATCCTGGTCGCCGCGTTCAACGTGATCTCCAGCCTGATCATGATGGTGAAGGACAAGACGCGCGACATCGCGGTGCTGCGCACGATGGGGGCGGGGTCCGGCGCCATCCTGCGCATCTTCCTGATGTGCGGCGCCTCGGTGGGCGTGGCCGGCACCGTCGTCGGGGCCGTGCTCGGCATCGTGTTCTGCCGCAACATCGAGACGCTGCGGCACTGGCTGGAAGGACTGACCGGCACCAACCTGTTCAACCCGGAAGTCTATTTCCTGTCGCAGCTTCCCGCGGTGCTCGACTGGGGGGAGGTGGCGCAGGTGATCGCCATGGCGCTGGCGCTGTCGCTGCTGGCGACGCTGTATCCGAGCTGGCGGGCGGCCCGGACCGACCCGGTCGAGGCGCTGCGGCATGAATGAGCCGCTGGCGCTGCGTGCCGTGGTGCGCACCTATCGGTCGGGCGACGCGAAGCTGCCGGTGCTGCGCGGCGCCGACCTCGCGCTGCACGAAGGGGAGATCGTCGCGCTGGTCGCCGCCTCGGGGGCCGGCAAGTCCACCCTGCTGCACCTTGCCGGCCTGCTGGAGAAGCCGGACGGCGGCAGCGTTCTGGTGCAGGGGCGCGATGCCGGCGGACTGTCCGATGCCGAGCGCACCGCGCTACGCCGCGACTCGATCGGCTTCGTCTATCAGTTCCATCATCTGCTGGGGGAGTTCACGGCGCTGGAAAATGTCGTGCTGCCGCAGATGATCGCCGGCAAGCGGCGCAGGGACGCCGAGCGGCGGGCCATCGGCCTGCTGGAATCCTTTGGCCTCGGGCCGCGCGCCCGCCACCTGCCCGGGCGCCTGTCGGGCGGCGAGCAGCAGCGGGTGGCGATCGCGCGGGCGCTGGCCAATGCGCCCCGCGTGCTGCTGGCGGATGAGCCGACCGGCAACCTGGATGTCGCCACCGCCGCGGTGGTCTTCGAGGAGTTGCTGGCGACCGTCCGCACGCATCGCGTGGCCGCGCTGATCGCGACCCACAACCCCGATCTGGCGGCGCGGATGGACCGGACCGTGACGCTGCGCGACGGCAAGGTGGTGCCGCTGTGACCGGCCATGCCGACTTCGTCCATCTGCGCGTCCATTCCAGCTATTCGCTGAGCGAAGGCGCGATCAAGGCGGACAAGATCGCAGCACTCGCCCGCGATGCGGCGATGCCGGCGGTGGCCATCACCGATACCGGCAACCTGTTCGGCGCGCTGGAATTCAGCCAGGCCTGCGTCGCCAAGGGCGTGCAGCCGGTCATCGGCTGCCAGATCGCGCTGACGCGCGCGGAGGGGACGCGGCTGCCGCCGGACCCGGTCGTCCTGCTGGCGCAGGACGCGGCGGGCTTCGCCAATCTCCAGCGCCTGTCCTCGGCGGGGTTCCTGGAAACCGAACCGGGGCTGAAACCGCAGCTTCCGCTGGCCCGCCTCGCCGACCATGCGCAGGGGCTGATCCTGCTGACCGGCGGCATGCAGGGGCCGCTTGCCCGGCTGCTGGCCGAAGCGCGGCGGGACGATGCGGCGTCGCTGCTGGCGCAGTTGCTGGAAGCATTCCCGGACCGGGTTGCGATGGAACTGCACCGGCACGGGCTGGCGGCCGAGAAGGCCATTGAGCCGGGGCTGATCGCGCTGGCCGAGGAGCGCGCGGTGCCGCTGGTCGCCACCAACGAGTGCTTCTTCGCCCGCCCCGACATGTACGAGGCGCACGACGCGCTGCTGTGCATCGCCGAAGGCCGCCTGCTGGCCGAGCAGGAGCGGCGGCGCGTGACGCCGGAACACTGGTTCAAGCCGGCCGCCGCGATGCGCGCGCTATTTGCCGATCTGCCGGATGCCTGCGACAACACGCTCGCGATCGCCCGGCGCTGCGCCGTGATGGCGGAAACGCGCAAGCCGCTGCTGCCGGTCTGCCCGAAGGTCCGCCCCGGCCAGACCGAGGCGGAGACGGTGCGCGCGATGGCGCTGGAAGGGCTGGAGCGGCGCCTGGATGCGCTCGGCGCCGATGCCGCCGCGCGCGCGCGCTATCGTGAGCGGCTGGAGTTCGAGCTTGGCGTGATCGCCAAGATGGGCTTCTCCGGCTATTTCATGATCGTCGCCGATTTCATCCAGTGGGCGAAGGGGCAGGGGATTCCGGTCGGCCCCGGCCGCGGCTCCGGCGCCGGATCGGTCGCGGCCTGGGCGCTGACCATCACCGATCTCGATCCGCTGCGGTTCGATCTGCTGTTCGAGCGGTTCCTGAATCCCGAGCGCGTGTCGATGCCGGATTTCGACATCGATTTCTGCCAGGACCGGCGCGACGAGGTGATCGCCTTCGTGCGCCAGGAATATGGCGCCGACCGCGTCGCGCAGATCATCACCTTCGGCAAATTGCAGGCCCGCGCGGCGGTGCGCGACGTGGGCCGCGTGCTTGGCCTGCCGTTCGGCCAGGTCAACAAGGTCGCCGAGCTGATCCCGAACAACCCGGCCAAGCCGGTGACGCTGCAACAGGCGATCGACGGCGAGCCGAAGTTGCAGCAGATGCGGGCGGAGGACGAAAGCGTCCGGCGGTTGCTGGAAATCGCCCTGCAACTGGAAGGGCTGTACCGCCACGCCTCCACCCATGCCGCCGGCGTGGTGATCGGCGACCGGCCGCTGACCGAGCTGGTGCCGGTCTATCGCGACCCGCGCTCCGACTTCCTGGTCACGCAGTACTCGATGAAATATGTCGAGCAGGCCGGGCTGGTGAAGTTCGACTTCCTCGGCCTGACCACGCTGACCATCCTGCAACGCGCCGTGCAGTTCCTGGCGAAGCAAGGCATCACCGTCGATCTCGACCGGCTGCCGCTGGATGACCGGCCGACCTTCGAGATGCTCCAGCGCGGCGATGCCGGCGGCGTGTTCCAATTCGAAGGTCAAGGCATGCGCGACGTGCTGCGCCAGATGCGCCCCGACCGGTTCGAGGACCTGATCGCCGGCGTCGCGCTGTACCGTCCCGGCCCGATGGCGAACATCCCGGCCTATTGCCAGCGCAAGCACGGCGAGAAATGGGAAGCGCCGCACCCGGAGATTCACGACATCCTGGCCGAGACCTTCGGCATCATGGTCTACCAGGAACAGGTCATGCAAATCGCCCAGCGCATGGCGGGATACAGTCTCGGGGCGGCGGACCTGCTGCGCCGCGCGATGGGCAAGAAAATCCGCGCCGAGATGGATGCCCAGCGCAAGACCTTCGTGGACGGCGCCACCGGCCGCGGCATCCCGCCCGCCAAGGCCGAGGAAGTCTTCGACCTGATGGCGAAGTTCGCCGATTACGGCTTCAACAAGTCGCATGCGGCCGCCTATGCGCTGGTCGCTTATCAGACCGCGTGGATGAAGGCGAACCATCCGGTGGCGTTCCTCGCCGCCTGCATGTCGCTGGCGATCAGCAACACCGACCGGCTGGCGGCGCTGCGGCAGGATGCCGTTCGCATGGGCATCCGCGTGCTGCCGCCGGACATCAACCGCTCCGACGCGGATTTCGCGCTGGAGCGTGACGAGACCGGCACGCTCGGCATCCGGTACGCGCTCGCCGCGGTGAAGAAGGTCGGCGTCGCGGCGATGCAGGCGCTGGTGGCGACGCGCGGGGGGACACCGTTCGCCGACCTTGCCGATTTCGCCGCCCGCGTCGATCCGTCCCAGCTCAACCGCATGCAGATCGAGAATCTCGCCAAGACCGGGGCGTTCGACGTGCTGGAACCGAACCGCGCGCGGGTGTTCGCGGGGGCGGAGGTGATCCTGCGCCGCGCCCAGGCGGTGGCATCGGAAGCCGCGAGCGGCCAGATCGGCCTGTTCGGCGGCGGCCGACCGGAGGTGCTCCGGCTGCCCGACATGCCCGCCTGGCCGGCGATGGACGCGCTGGCCTTCGAGGCGGAGGCGGCCGGGTTCCATCTGACCGCGCATCCGCTGGATGCCTATGCGCAGACGCTGCGGCGGCTCGGCGTGCTGCCGAGCAACCAGTTGGAGGCGCGGGCGCAATCCGGGGCGGCGCGCGTGCGGCTGGCCGGCACCGTCGTCGCTATCAAGGAACGCATCACCCGCACCGGCAGCCGCATGGCCTGGGTGCGACTGTCCGACGCCGCCGGCAGCTACGAGGTGACGGTGTTCAGCGAGGTGCTCTCACGGTCGCGCGACATGCTGGCGGATGGCCGGTCGGTCATGGTCAGCGCCGATATCCGGCTGGAAGGCGAGACGATGCGTATCACCGCGAACGACGTGACGCCGCTCGATGAGGCCGCGCGAACCGTCGGCGTCGGCATCCGCGTCTGGCTGGAACGCACCGAGGCGGTCGAGCACATCCGCGCGCTGCTGACGCGGGAGGGCAGGGGACGCGGGCGCGTGGTGCTGGTGCCGCGCCTGGAGTCGCAGCAGGACGTGGAGATCGCGCTGCCCGGCGGCTTCAACGTCTCGCCGCGACTGGCGCAGGCGATGAAGCTGCTGCCCGGCGTTGCGCGCGTGGAGGACGCCTGACCCCGCTCGACCCCGCAGACCGGCTGCTCGCCGCCGCGCGCGATGCGGCGACGCGCGCCTATGTCCCCTATTCCGGCTTTCGCGTCGGCGCGGCGCTGGCCGGCCCGTTCGGCGTGATCTGCGGCTGCAACGTCGAGAATGCCAGCTACGGCATGACGATCTGCGCGGAACGCACGGCGATCGCGGCGGCCGTCGCCGCCGGACATCGCCGCTTCACCCGTCTGGCGATCGCCCTGCCGGACAGTGCGCCCGGCGCGCCGCCGGGCGCCTCGATGCCCTGCGGCGCGTGTCGGCAGGTGCTGGCGGAATTCGTCGGGCCGGAGTTCCCCGTGCTGATCGACGGCCTGGGCGCGTTCCGGTTCGCCGAGCTGTTTCCCAATCCGTTCGTCCTGCGCCGCGCCGCCGCTACCTGAAATACCGCTCGTTCAGCGTGTCGAAGGCTTTCTGGAACACGTTGCGGTGGATGTCGGGGATCAGGGTCGCGTCATCGTTGGGGGCGGCCGTCCAGTCCGCGGTCCATACCGCGAAGGTGCGGCCGGTGTCGGTCACGGCGCGGAAGCGCGCGGCGGCGTGGTAGTTCAGCCAGGGCATCGGCGACGCCTCGATCCGATAGCGGAAGGCGTGTTCGCTGTCCGACAGGCCGGTGAGCCGCTCGTGCAGGGTTCCCGCGCCCAGCGTGAAGGCGCGCACGCCGCCGACCTTGTCGGGGCGGGCGCCGTCGAGCATGTGCATGCCGGCGAGCGCGGGGTGCCAGTCGCCCATGCCGGCGAAGTCGCGCACGCGCGCCCAGACGTCGCCAAGCGGGCCATTGATGACGGCGGAGCAGAACACCTTGGCGGGCCGGAAGCCGGCCCAGCGCGCCTGCCCGGCCGGCGCCGCGCCGATCCGGTTGCGCAGTGCCGCAAGGCCGGCGGCGTAGACTTCGGCGGCGATCAGCGCCGCGTATTTCCCGGCATCCTGCGGCGCTTCCTCGAACGTGCCGGACCATTGCACGAAGGTCCGGTCGCCGTCGGTCACCGGGATCAGTTCGATCGTGCTGACATAGTCGCGGATCGGGAACGCCGGCTGCACGAAGGCGTAGGTGATCGTGTAGCGCGCATCGTCGAGCGTCAGCAGCCGTTCGCTGCAAAAGCCGCCATCGGCCAGGTGCAGCGCCCGCACGCAGCCGACGCTGTCAGCAGCGCGACCGTCCTCGATGTAGCTGCGGGCGATGCCCGGCAGCCAGTTGGCCAGGGCGCCGAAATCCCGAACGGTGGCCCACACCGCCTCGACCGGCGCGTCAAGGATCGCGCTCGCGTATGCCCTGGCCATTTTCCACCCTGAAGCTGCTGTCTGCCGCGGCGGTCGCCGCGGACGCTACCAGCGTCAGGCGGCAGCTTCCAGGGGCAGCACCGGGCGGATGAAGTGCAGCGCCGCGGCGAAACTCGGCAGCCGCGCCAGTTCGTGCTCGCGCACCGCGTCGGTGACCGCCCAGGCGCCGCCCTCGGAGCGGATCATGTAGGCCGGGTCGGGATTCTCGCGCACCCAGACCAGCACATAGTCACGCTGCCGTTCGCCCCGGTCCGGGAAGAAGGCGGATGCGTCGCACAATCCCATCCTGCGCCCCGCCTCCAGCCAGCGAGTGAGCAGTGCGGTGTGGCGCGGCGTGATCCTTGGGTGCAGAACCACAACATTACTGGTTGCGTTCTCCCATTCGTCAACGACACGCGCCAGCCTCTTCTTGACCATCGCGAAACGGACCTCAAGACTACGTGATGGTCATCTAACCGAGACGCGCGAACATTGGCCAGCGAAGACCTGGTGACCATGATTCGTTCCGCTCCCCTGTACCATTGCCGCCACACCCACGAACAATTCCCGAGGCCAGGTGCGGGCTGCGCGGCGGTCTCAGGCGCGGCGCACCGTATAGGACTGTTGCAAGGAACGCACGATCTCGGCGCCGTGATCGGGGTCCCGCGCCTCGAACATCACCTCCAGTTCCGCCGCCTGCACGCTGGGGGAGGCAAACAGGCGGTGATGTGATACTTCGATGATATTGCCGCCGGCCTCGCCAATTCTGCCGGCGATGTCGGCCAGCACGCCGGGCCGGTCGGGAATTTCCA
Source organism: Pseudomonadota bacterium (assembly GCA_021826485.1). Lineage (GTDB taxonomy): Bacteria > Pseudomonadota > Alphaproteobacteria > Acetobacterales > Acetobacteraceae > JAFKFJ01. The sequence goes on from JAKAZX010000003.1 coordinate 17,205, forward strand.
GCACCAGCCGGCGCAACCGCCCGTCGCGCAGCAGATTGCGCAGCAGCACATTGGCCAGGATGCGCGGGTCGATATTGCCGCCGCAGACCGGCACGCCGACGCGCCGGCCGGCAAACCGCTCGGGAAACGCCAGCAGGGCCGCGACCCCGGCGGCCCCGGCGCCCTCGGCGACCGTCTTGCAGCCTTCCGACAGCAGGGCGATCGCCTCCTCCACCGCGCGTTCCGGCACCACGACGACATCGGCGACATGGGCGCGGATCACCTCCAGCGGCGCGCGGCCGATATCGCGCACGGCGATCCCCTCGGCGATGGTCGGGCCGCCCACGGCCACGTCCTGCCCCGCCAGCACCTGCGCCAGCGCGGCATAGGCGGCGACCTCGACTCCGATCACCTCGATGCCGGGGCGAAGCGCGGTGGCGGCGACAGCGCAGCCGGCGATCAGCCCGCCGCCGCCGACCGGGATGACCAGCGTGTCCAGGTCGGGCACATCCTCCAGCAGTTCCAGCGCGAGCGTGCCCTGGCCGGCCATCACCGCCGGATCGTCATAGGGATGGATGAACACCCGGCCTTCCGCCGCGGCCAGCGCCAGTGCGTGGTCCGCCGCCTCGGCCAGCGTCTCGCCATGCAGCACCACCCGCGCGCCCCAGCCCGCGGTGCGACGCACCTTGGTCAGCGGCGTGAACCGCGGCATCACGATCACCGCCCCGATCCCGCGCAACTGGGCGTGCCGCGCCACCGCCTGCGCGTGGTTGCCCGCCGACATGGCGACCACGCCCGCCGCCCGCTCGCCCGCGTCCAGCAGGGCGAGACGGTTGGCCGCACCCCGTTCCTTGAACGCGCCGGTCGCCTGGAGATTCTCCAGCTTCAGCGTCACCGCGGCGCCGGTGGCGCGGGACACCGCATCGCTTGCTACCGCCGGCGTACGCAACACGCTGCCCGCGATCCGCGCCGCCGCGTCGCGTACGTCGCCGAGACCGATCATCGGGTCAGCCGTAGCTGACCGAGAGAATCTCGTAGCTGCGGTCGCCGCCCGGGGCGGGGACGGAAACGGTGTCGCCGACCTTCTTGCCGATCAGCGCCTTGGCCAGCGGCGAGGAGACGGAAAGCCGCTGCGCCTTGATGTCGGCCTCATGCACGCCGACGATCTGATAGGCGGCCTCCTTCTCCGTCTCCTCATCGACCAGCCGGACATGGGCGCCGAATTTCACGTGCTCCCCGGAAATCGTCGACGGGTCGATGACCTCGACCGCGGAAACGATCTCCTCCAATTCGGCGATGCGGCCTTCGATGAAGCTCTGGCGTTCCCGCGCCGCGTGGTATTCGGCGTTCTCGGACAGGTCGCCATGGGTGCGCGCCTCCGCAATGGCGCGGATCACGGCGGGGCGCTCGACGGATTTGAGCGTCCGCAACTCCTCCTCGAGCCGCTGCAAGCCGGGGGCAGTCATCGGGAACTTCTGCACGGCGGGATCCTCAGCCTAGGCGGAAAACAATGTCGCGGGGTCGGGCCGAAACGCAACCGCCGCGGCGGGGTTTGGGGCGGGGCGCCGGCAGGTCGAAGCGCCTCGCCTGTCACCCTGTCGCGACGGGGATCAGAACGAACCGCGAAAATACGCCTGCAGCGGCGCGACTTCAAGGGCACCGGCGCGCATTGCCGCGATCGCATGGGCGGCGGCCCGGGCGCCGGCAATGGTGGTGTAGTGCGGCACGCCATGCGTCAGCGCGCTCCGCCGGATGGCGAAACTGTCCGCCACCGACTGCGCACCCGACGCAGTGTTGATGACGAGCTGGACCTCGCCCGAGCGGATCGCATCGACACAGTGCGGCCGCCCTTCCAGCACCTTGTTGACCACCGTCACCGGCAGGCCGGCATCCCGCAGCCGGGCCGCGGTGCCGCGGGTCGCCAGGATGGTGAAGCCGAGTTCCGCCAGCCGCCGCGCCACGGCGACGGAAGCGGTCTTGTCCGCGTCGCGCACCGACAGGAACACCCCGCCGCCATCCGGCAGCCGCACGCCGGCGCCGAGCTGGCTTTTGGCGAAGGCACGCTCGAAGCTGGAATCCAGGCCCATCACCTCACCGGTCGATTTCATCTCCGGGCCCAGGATCGTGTCCACATTGGGGAAGCGGTTGAACGGAAACACCGCTTCCTTGACGGCGACATGCGGTGCGATGGCCTGGCCGTCCAGCCGGAACTCGGCCAGGCTGGCGCCGGCCATCACGCGGGCGCCGATCTTCGCCACCGCGACCCCGGTCGCCTTGGCGACGAACGGCACGGTGCGGGCGGCGCGCGGGTTCACCTCCAGCACGTAGACCGCATCGTCCTTGATGGCATATTGCACATTCATCAGCCCGACGACGCCAAGCGCCTTCGCCAGTGCCTCCGTCTCGGCCTTCAGCTCGGTGACGGTCGCCGGTGACAGCGTGTAGGGCGGCAGGGCGCAGGCGGAGTCGCCGGAATGGATGCCGGCCTCCTCGATGTGTTCCATGACCCCGGCGACATAGACCCGTTCCCCGTCGGCGATGCAATCGACATCGACCTCGATGGCGTCGGCCAGATAGCGGTCGATCAGCACCGGATTGTCGCCGGACACGCGCACCGCCTCGCGCATGTAGCGATGCAGGGCGGTGCGGTCGTAGACGATCTCCATCGCCCGGCCGCCGAGTACGTAGCTCGGCCGGATCACCACCGGATAGCCGATCCGCTCGGCCGCTGCCTCCGCTTCCTCGGCCGTGCGGGCGGTGCCGTTCTCCGGTTGCAGCAGTCCCAGCTTCTGCAACAGCACCTGGAACCGCTCGCGATCCTCGGCGATGTCGATGGCATCGGCGCTGGTTCCCAGCAGCGGAATGCCGGCGCGGTGCAATGCCTGCGACAGCTTCAGCGGCGTCTGCCCGCCATACTGCACGATGCAGCCGAGCACGGTGCCGCGCGACTGTTCCCGCCGCACCAGCGCGATCACGTCCTCGGCCGTCAGCGGTTCGAAATACAGCCGGTCGGACGTGTCGTAGTCGGTGCTCACCGTCTCGGGGTTGCAGTTGACCATGATGGTCTCGAACCCCGCGTCGCGCAGCGCGTAGGCGGCATGGACGCAGCAATAGTCGAACTCGATGCCCTGGCCGATGCGGTTCGGCCCACCGCCGAGAATGACCACTTTGCGCCGGTCCGACGGATCGGACTCGCAGGCCGGCGTGCCGAATCCGCCCTCATAGGTCGAATACATATAGGCGGTGGCGGAGGCGAATTCGGCGGCGCAGGTGTCGATGCGCTTGTAGACCGGCTGCACACCGAGCCGCGCGCGCAGGGTGGCGACCGCCTCCTCCCGCATGTCGGCAAGCTGCGCCAGCCGCCGGTCGGAAAAGCCGAGCGCCTTCAGCCGGCGCAGCCCCGGCGCATTCTGCGGCAGCCCGTCGGCGGCAACCTCCTGCTCGGCGGCAACGATCGCCGCCAGCTCGCGCAGGAACCAGCGGTCGAAGCGGCAGGCATCATGGATGTCATCGACGCTGACCCCCGCGCGGATCGCCTGGGCCGCGATCAGCAGGCGGTCGGGGCGCGGTGCGGACAGGGCGGCACGGAACGCATCCGCGCCCCCGTCGCCCGGCGGCTCCACCGGGTCGAGACCGGAAAGCCCCGTCTCCATGCTGCGCAGGCCCTTTTGCAGGGCTTCGGCGAAGCTGCGCCCGATCGCCATCGCTTCGCCCACCGACTTCATGCTGGTGGTCAGCAATGCCGGGGTGCCGGGAAACTTCTCGAAGGTGAAGCGGGGGATCTTGACCACGACGTAGTCGATGGTCGGCTCGAAGCTGGCCGGGGTGACGCGCGTGATGTCATTGGCGAGTTCGTCGAGCGTGTAGCCGACCGCCAGCTTGGCAGCGATCTTGGCGATCGGGAATCCGGTGGCCTTGGAGGCGAGCGCGGAGGAACGCGACACGCGCGGGTTCATCTCGATGATGAGCATGCGGCCATCCGCCGGATTGACCGCGAACTGCACGTTCGATCCGCCGGTGTCCACACCGATGCGGCGCAGGCAGGCGATGGAGGCATCGCGCATGCGCTGGTATTCCTTGTCGGTCAGCGTCAGCGCGGGCGCGACCGTCACGGAATCGCCGGTGTGGATGCCCATCGGGTCGATATTCTCGATGGAGCATATGATGATGCAGTTGTCCGCGCGGTCGCGGACCACCTCCATCTCGTATTCCTTCCAGCCGAGCACGCTTTCCTCGACCAGCACCTCGCTGGTCGGCGATGCGTCCAGGCCGCTCTGTACGATCTGCTCGAACTCCTCGCGGTTGTAGGCGATGCCGCCGCCGGTGCCGCCGAGGGTGAAGCTGGGCCGGATCACCGCCGGCAGGCCGACCTTGGCCAGCACCGCGCGCGCTTCCTTCAGCGTGTGGGCGATGCCGCTGCGCGGGCTTTCGATGCCGATCTCCGCCATCGCGTCGCGGAACTTCAGGCGGTCCTCGGCGCGCTCGATCACGTCGGCGCGCGCGCCGATCAACTCAACGCCGTGGCGTTCCAGCGCACCGGAGGCGGCCAGTTGCATCGCCGTGTTCAGCGCGGTCTGTCCGCCCATCGTCGGCAGCAGCGCGTCCGGCTTCTCGCGTGCGATCACGCGCTCGACGAAGTCCGCCGTGATCGGCTCGACATAGGTCGCATCCGCGAGGCCCGGATCGGTCATGATGGTGGCGGGGTTGGAGTTCACCAGGACGGTGCGATACCCCTCCTCGCGCAGCGCCTTGCACGCCTGCGCGCCGGAATAGTCGAACTCGCACGCCTGGCCGATCACGATCGGGCCGGCGCCGATGATGAGGATGGAGCGGATGTCGGTGCGCTTGGGCATCTCAGTCTCCTGCCGGCAGGGCGCGGGCGGCGGCAACGCCGGCCGGGGTCAGTTCCAGGTGCCACTGGCATTGCAGGGCGCCTTCGGGGATGCGGACGGGGTCACGGATCAGCCCGCGCGCCAGCGCCTCGGCGACGGCCTCGTGGAAGGCCGCCGGCTCCGGTTCCTCGCCGCCCACTGTCCGGAACGCGGCGAATGCGGCCTCGGCGTCCGGTGCCGTCAGCCGGTGGCGCAGGCCGAGCGCGAGCAGCCTCGGCAGCAGCGACGTACTCATGCGTCCCGCGCCATCATCGCCACGAACCGGTCGAACAGGTGGCGGCTGTCGCTGGGGCCGGGGCTCGCCTCGGGGTGGTACTGGACCGAGAAGGCACGGCGGGACGGGCAGGCGAGGCCCTCGTTGCTGCCGTCGAACAGGCTGGTGTGGGTCACCTGGACGCCATCCGGCAGCGATGCCTCGTCCACCGCGAAGCCGTGGTTCTGGCTGGTGATCTCGACCCGGCCGGTGGCCAGGTCCTTGACCGGCTGGTTGGCGCCGCGATGGCCGCGGGCCAGCTTGTAGGTGCGTCCGCCGAGGGCGAGGGCGAGCAACTGGTGGCCGAGGCAGATGCCGAACAGCGGCACCCCCGCGTCCAGCACGCCGCGGATCGCCGGCACCGCATAGGCGCCGGTCGCCGCCGGGTCGCCCGGACCGTTGGAGAGGAACACGCCGTCCGGCGCGTGGCGCAGGATGTCCTGCGCCGTTGCCGTCGCGGGCACCACCGTCACCCGGCAGCCGGCGGCGGCCAAGCGGCGCAGGATATTCCGCTTGGCGCCGTAATCGACCGCGACCACGTGGCGGCGCGGCGCGGTCTGCCGCCCGTAGCCGCCGGGCCAGTCCCAGGCAGTCTCGTCCCAGGTATAGCTTTGCGTGCAGGACACCTCGCGGGCCAGGTCCATGCCTTCCAGGCCCGGCCAGTCGCGCGCCCGTGCGACCAGCGCGGGGATGTCGAAGCGGCCATCGGCGGGATGGGCGATCAGGCCGTTCGGCGCGCCGCCGTCGCGGATGCGCGTGGTCAGCGCCCGCGTATCCACCCCGGCCAGCCCTGCCACGCCCTGGGTGCGCAGCCAGACATCCAGCGGCTGGGTCGCCCGCCAGTTGGCCGGCGCGGTCACGTCCTGCTTCACCACCAGCCCGCGGGCGGCGATCGTCGCGGCCTCGATATCCTCGGGGTTGGTGCCGACATTGCCGATATGGGGAAAGGTGAAGGTGATGATCTGCCCGGCATAGGACGGGTCGGTCAGGGTTTCCTGATACCCGGTCAGGCCGGTGTTGAAGCACACCTCGGCCGGCACGGCGGCGGCATGGGCGCCGAAGCCGCTTCCCCAGAACACCGCCCCGTCGGCCAGGACGAGGCAGGCGGTGGCGCCGTCGGGCGGGGTCGTGTCGTGCGGCATGGTCGGTCGGCTCTCCTGCGGCGCTCCGGGGATGTCGGCGAGGGCGAGGCCCAGCGTGCGCAGCAGCGCCGGCCAGTGGCGTGCCGGGATGGCGCCGTTCTGCCGCCATTTGCGCAGCGCCTCGGTGCCGACGCCGAGCGCCCGCGCGGCGGCCTCCGAGCCGCCCAGCCGCTCGATGATCCTGCTGACGGGGATGGTCATGGCGCCAGCCTATGGGAAATCATTTCCCAGCACAAGCGTGACGGAAGTGGCGGGAATTTTCTTCCCAGGGGATGCGGCAGGGCGTCGCTTAAGGTAGAGGATGGTTTTCCGGGAGTCGGCGCGATGGCCCTGCGCGAGCAGTTCACCGAGCACCTCAAGGCGGCGATGCGGGCGGGCGATGCGCCGCGCGTTTCCACGCTCCGCATGATCCTCGCCAAACTCAAGGACACCGACATCGCCGCCCGGCCGAAGGGCATCCCCGCCGTGCCGGAGGAGGAGATCGTGGCGATGCTGCGCGGCATGGCCAAGTCGCGCCGGGAAAGCGTCGATCTCTACCGCCAGGGCAACCGCCCCGACCTCGTTGCCAAGGAGGAGGCGGAAATCGCCGTGATCGAATCCTATCTGCCGCAGCAGATGGACGCGGCGGCGACCGAACAGGCGGTGGCGGCGGCGATCGCCGCCCTCGGCGCGACCGGGATCAAGGACATGGGCCGCGTGATGGCGGCACTGAAGGCGCAGCACGCGGCGACGCTCGACATGGCGCGCGTCGGGCCGCTGGTGCGTGCGAAGCTCGGCGGCTGATGGCGCTGCCGTCCGGTTTTCTGGACGAATTGCGGGCGCGCACGCCGCTGCCCGCGCTGATCGGCCGCCGCGTCAAGCTCACCCGCTCCGGCCGCCAGTGGAAGGGCTGCTGCCCGTTCCACGGCGAGAAGACGCCGAGCTTCTACGTCTATGACGACCACTACCACTGCTTCGGCTGCGGCGCGCATGGCGATGGCGTCAGCTTCGTCATGCAGTCGCAGGGCGCGTCCTTCATCGAGGCGGTGGAGCAGTTGGCCGCCGAGGCCGGGCTGGAGGTGCCGCGCCAGGCCCCGGATGCGGCGGCCGCGCAGCAGCGCATGCAGGATGTGCGCGCGGTGCTGGATGCCGCCGCCGCCACGTTTCAGCGCCGGCTGTTCCTGCCCGAAGGGGCGCAGGCGCTCGCCTATCTGCGCGGCCGCGGGCTGAGCGATGACACCATCCGCCGCTTCGGCCTCGGCTGGTCGGGCGAGGGCCGGGGCGCGCTGACCGCCGAGCTGGGGCGCCAGGACATCCCGCCGGAACTGATCCAGGCGGCTGGCCTGCTCACCGAACCGGCGGACGATCGGCCGCCGCGGGAGATGTTCTTCAACCGCGTGATGTTCCCGATCCGCGACCGGCGGGGGCGCACGATCAGCTTCGGCGGCCGACTGCTGGGCGACGGCCAGCCGAAATACCTGAACGGGCCGGAAACCGCCGTGTTCGCCAAGCGCCGCACGCTGTACGGCCTGGAGATGGCGGCGCCGGCGGCGCGCGACGGCGCGACGGTCGTTGCGGTGGAAGGCTACATGGATGTGATCGCCCTGCAACAGGCAGGGTTCGCCGCTGCGGTCGCACCGCTCGGCACGGCGCTGACCGAGGAGCAACTGGGCGAGTTGTGGCGCCTGTCGCCGATGCCGGTGCTGTGCTTCGACGGCGATGCCGCCGGCAGCCGCGCCGCCGCGCGCGCGGCCGAACTCGCGCTGCCGCTGCTGGGGGCCGAGCGCAGCCTGAAACTGGCCGCGATGCCCGCCGGCGAGGATCCGGACTCGCTGATCCGCCGCGGCGGGGCGCCGGCGTTCGAGGCTGTGGTGAAAGCCGCCACGCCGCTGGTGGAGGCGCTGTACGACCTGCTGCGAGGCCGCGCGCAGGGCACGACGCCCGAACAGCGCGCCGCCCTGCGCGCACGGCTGGAAGCGGCGGCGGGACAAATTCGTGACAAGGTGCTGGCCGCGGAATACCGCCGCGCCCTGCTGGACCGGTTCTTCGCAGCCCGCCAGCGCAAGGGCGCGCCGGCGCCGATCCGCCTGCCGCGCCCGGCTCCGACGCCGGATGGCGGGGCGACCGAGCGCTGCCGGGCGCTGCTGGCGATCGTGCTGCGCCATCCCGCGCTGCTGCATGACGTGGAGGAGGCGTTCGGCGCGCTCGACCTGCCAGCGCCGCTCGACCGGTTGCGAACGGCTCTGCTCGCCTGGGCCGCGAGTGCGCCCGCGCTTGACTCGCCCGCGCTGATCGCCCACCTCCACGCGACCGGTCTGGCGACCGAGGCCGCGCAGGTGCTCTCGGCGGTTCCCGTGCCGCTGCCTGCCTGCGCCGCACCGGACGCCCAGCCGGCGGACGCCGTGGAGGGCTGGTGGCATTTCTTCGGATTGATGAACCCCCAGCGCCTGGAAGCGGAAGTGGCCAAGGCGCGGCACGATTTTCAGACCCGGTGGGACCAGGCGTCGCAGCGCCGGCTGACCGCGCTGGCCGCGGCACTGCACGCCCTGCGGCAGGGGGAGACGTCGATGGAAAGCGCCGCCCCGTGACCACCCCGCCGCGACCGGCCGCGCCGCCCGCCCTTTCGCCGCCGCGCGGCAACGCCCTGCCCGGAGTACGCTGACCGATGGCGAGCAAGCCCAGCCCCCAAGCCGAAGCCGCCACCACCGAGCAGGACGGCGACACCACCCTGATCGACGTGCAGTCCGCCGCGGTGAAGCGGCTGATCGCCCGCGGCAAGGAGCGTGGCTACATCACCTTCGACGAACTCAATCTCGTGCTGTCGCCCGAACAGACGAGTTCCGAGCAGATCGAGGACGTGATGGCCGGGCTGTCCGAAATGGGCATCCAGGTGGTCGAGAGCGAGGAGGGCGAGGAGGCCGAGCCCGCCGCGCCCAAGCCGGAAAAAGTCGAGGAAGAGAGCGACGAATCCGGCGGCAATGTCGATGAGGAGAATCTCGGCCGCACCGACGACCCGGTGCGCATGTATCTGCGCGAGATGGGCAGCGTCGAACTGCTCTCCCGCGAGGGCGAGATCGCCATCGCCAAACGCATCGAAGCCGGCCGCGACATGATGATCGGCGGGCTGTGCGAAAGCCCGCTGACCTTCCGCGCCATCATCGCCTGGCACGACGCGCTGAAGGGCGCGCGCATGCTGCTGCGCGACATCATCGACCTGGAGGCGACGCAGGGCGGCCCGGCGCAACCCAGCGGCGAGGTCGACGGCGCGCTGCCGGGCGCCGCCCCCGGCCGTCCCGAGGCCGAGGTCGCCGAAGGGTTCGATCCCGCCGGCGAGGATGAGGAGGGCGAGGAGGGGGAAGGCAACGGCCTGTCGCTCTCCGCGCTCGAGGAGAAGCTCAAGCCCGAGGTGCTGGCGACCTTCGAGGAGATCGAGCAGCTCTACAAGAAGCTGCACAAGATGCAGTCCCGCCGGCTGGAGACCACGATCGCTGGCGAGGAGATGAGCGCGCGGTCGGAAAAGAGCTACGAGAAGCTGCGCGAGGAGCTGGTCTCCAAGGTCGAGCAGGTTCGGCTGCACGCCAACCGCATCGAGGAGCTGGTGACGCAGCTCAAGCAGATCAACCAGCGCCTGACCGGGCTGGAAGGCCAGCTTCTGCGCATGGCCGAATCCTGCAAGGTGCCGCGCGACGAGTTCCTGACGCAGTACCGCGGCAGCGAGCTGGACCCGAACTGGCTGGAGCGGATCGCGGCCCTGTCGGGCAGGGGCTGGAAGCTGTTCGCCAGCCGCCATTTCGAGGAGATCAGCCGCGCGCGCGCGCAGATCGCCGCGGTCGCGACCGATGCCAGCCTGCCGATCGGCGAATTCCGCCGCGTCTACGCCACCGTCAGCCGCGGCGAGCGCGATTCGGCACGCGCCAAGAAGGAGATGATCGAGGCGAACCTGCGGCTGGTGATCTCGATCGCCAAGAAATACACCAATCGCGGTCTGCAATTCCTCGACCTGATCCAGGAAGGCAACATCGGCCTGATGAAGGCGGTGGACAAGTTCGAGTACCGCCGCGGTTACAAGTTCTCGACCTACGCGACGTGGTGGATCCGCCAGGCGATCACCCGCAGCATCGCCGATCAGGCGCGCACCATCCGCATCCCGGTCCACATGATCGAGACGATCAACAAGCTGGTGCGCACCAGCCGGCAGATGCTGCACGAGATCGGCCGCGAGCCGGCGCCGGAGGAGCTTGCCGAGAAGCTCGGCATGCCGCTGGAAAAAGTGCGCAAAGTGCTGAAGATCGCCAAGGAGCCGATCAGCCTGGAAACGCCGATCGGCGATGAGGAAGACAGCCATCTCGGCGACTTCATCGAGGACAAGGCGGCGGTGATCCCGCTGGACGCGGCGATCCAGGCCAATCTGCGCGAGGCGACCACGCGCGTGCTGTCCAGCCTGACGCCGCGCGAGGAACGGGTGCTGCGCATGCGCTTCGGCATCGGCATGAACACCGACCACACGCTGGAGGAGGTCGGCCAGCAGTTCAACGTGACGCGCGAACGCATCCGCCAGATCGAGGCGAAGGCGCTGCGCAAGCTGAAACACCCGAGCCGCAGCCGCAAGCTGCGCAGCTTCCTGGACGACTGATGCGCGCGGGCGGTGCCGTGCCATGAGCCTCGCGACGCAGGATCCGGTGGTGCGTGTCGGCGTCACCGTCACCTTCCTGCGCATGGAACGCCGGCCAGCCGAACCGTTGCCGCCGCTGCCGCCGGGGGTGGTGGTGACACGCGACCGGTGGTGCAGCGTGGCGCAGTACCGCCACCTGTATCGCGCGGTGGGCGAGGCGCATGTCTGGTGGCTGCGCCAGACCATGCCGGACCACCAGCTCGCCGCCATGCTGCGCGACCCGCGGATCAGCATCCACGTGCTGCGGCTGAATGACGCGCCGGCCGGCTTCTACGAACTCGACCGCACGCCGTGGCCGGCGGTCAATCTGAGCTATTTCGGCCTGATGCCGCAGGCGATCGGCCGCGGCATCGGCTTCCCGTTCCTGCGCCACGCCGTCGATGCGGCCTGGGGCATGGGGCCGCGCACGGTGACCGTGAACACCTGCACCGCCGACCATCCGCGCGCCCTGCCGACCTATCTGCGCGCCGGCTTCCACAAGCTGCGCGAGGTGGACGAGGTCTGGAACGTGCCGACACGCCTCGGCCTGCCGATCCCGGAGCGGCTGCGGGTGTAAACGCCATTGCGCGCCGCCATCCGCCGCGCCAGTGTTCCGGCCGGTCACGACCTCGGGGGAAGCACGGAATGAAGGTGTTCTGGACAGCGGCGCTGCTGGCCGCCGGTGCCATCGGCACGGTGCAGGCGCAGATTCCTGACAACGTGCTGCGCGTCGGCGTGCTGAACGACATGAACGGGCCGTTTGCCGCGCAGTCGGGGCGCGGGTCCGTCATCGCCGCGCAGATGGCGGCGGAGGATTTCGCGCCCGAATCGGGCGGCATCAAGGTCGAAATCCTCTCCGGCGACCACCAGAACAAGGCCGATGTCGGTACCTCGATCGTGCGGCAATGGATCGATCGGGACGGCGTCACCGCCGTCACCGATTCGGTCAATTCCGGGGTCGGGCTCGCGGTCAACCGGGTGATGCAGGAAAAGCACCGCACCTTCGTCGCGACCAATGTCGGCACCTCGGACCTGACCGGGAAGTTCTGCGCCCCGACCACGGTGCAGTGGAACATGGATACCTGGGCGTTCGGCAACGCCATCGCGCGCGCCGTCTATGCCCAGGGCGGCAAGAGCTGGTTCTTCGTCACCGTCGATTACGCGCTCGGCATCGGGTTGCAGCGCGATGCCACGGCGGAGCTGGAAAAGCTCGGCGCGACGGTGGTGGGGTCGGTGCGCCATCCGCTCGGCACCAGCGATTTTTCCGCCTATCTGGTGCAGGCGCAATCCTCCGGCGCGCAGGTGGTGGCGCTGGCCGATACGGGGTCCGACCTGATCAACGCGGTCAAGCAGGCGCATGAATTCGGGCTGACCGAGAAGCAGAAGATCGCCTCGATGTTCGCCCAGATCACCGATGTCGATGCGGTCGGGCTGCCCACCATGCAGGGGCTGCTGCTGACCGAGAGTTTCTACTGGAATCTCAATGATGCCAGCAGGGA
>JAKAZX010000242.1 GCA_021826485.1 Pseudomonadota bacterium
GGCGGCATGTCTCGGCAGGCTCATGCGTGGACCTTCGGTTCGCCCCAGCATAGCGCCTCGCCCGCCCGCCCGCACGCGGCGGCTCAGCCGGCGCGCAGCCGCTGTTCCAGCAGGTGCCGCTGGACCTTGCCGCTGGTGCTGCGGGGCAGCTCGGCATCAGTGATGAACAGCACCGATTTGGGCAGCTTGTAGCCGGCGATGCGGCCCCGGCAGGCGGCCAGCACTGCCGCCTCGTCGAGTGCCGGATCGCTGCGCACCACGAACGCCACCGGCACCTCCCCCCAGCGGGCATCGGCGCGGCGCACCACCGCCGCATCGGCGACGCCGGGCAGCGCCAGGATCGCCCGCTCGATCTCCGCCGGGTAGATGTTCTCGCCGCCCGACTTGATCAGGTATTTGCGGCGATCGACGAAATCCAGCGTGCCGTCGGGATGGCGGACGAACACGTCGCCCATGTGGAACCAGCCGCCGCGGAACTCCTCGGCATTCGCCGCCGCGGCGGCGAAGTAGCCGGAGAACAGGGTGGGGCCGCGCAGCGTCATCTCCCCCGGCGTGCCGTCCGGCACCTCCGCGCCGTCGGGGGCGACCAGCCGCACCTCGCAGAACGCGCTTTGCACCTTGGCGAGGCTCACCGGCTTCACGCCGGGCGGGATCAAGCTGCGGCTGGCCGGCGGCATGCCGGTCTCGGTCGAGCCGAAGGTGTTGCCGTAGGGGGCGTCCAGCAGGCCGGTGAGTTCGGCGAGCTGCCCCGGCGGCACCAGATCCGCCATCACGCCGACCACGCGGATGCCCCGCGGCCGCACCGGGGCGCGGTGCAACTCGGCGAGCAGCCGGTCCACCACGCCGGGCACCACGGTCAGGTGGCCGATGCGCCGCCGCGCCACCACCTCGCACAGCGCCGCTGCGTCGAACCCGTCCTGCACCACCACCACGCCGCCCAGCATCAGCGTCGCCAGCGTCTGGTCGGCCGAGCCCATGTGGAACAGCGGCGTCCAGGCGACGAAGGCGTCCCGCCCCAGTTGCCAGTCGGCGGCACCGACCATGCTGCGGGCGAGCATAGCACGATGGCTGATCAGCGCCCCCTTGGGCAGCCCGGTGGTGCCGCTGGTGTAGAGGATCAGCAGCCCGGCTTCGGGGTCCAGCGGCCACACCCCGCAGGGCGCGGCGTCGGCCAGCAGGCGCTCGTATTCCTCGCCGAGCGTGATGCTGCGGGCGATGCCGTGGTCGATGCGGGCGAGCGTCGCCGCATGGCGCGGCGAGACGACGGCGAGCACCGGCGAGGCGAGGCGCAGGCAATGCGCCAGTTCCGGATCGGCCAGCCGCCAGTTCTGGCAGGCCACCACCGCGCCGATGCGCGCAGCGGCCAGGAACAGCTCCACATACTCGGTCCGGTTCTCCGCCAGCAGCGCCACCCGGTCCCCGGCGCCGACCCCGGACGCGAGCAGCACGCCGGCGAGCCGCGCCGCCCGGTCATCGAGCGCGGCGTAGCCGAGTACCTGCCCGCCCTGCTCCAGCGCCGGTGCGCCGGGTTGCAGGCGGGCCTGCATCCGCACCGCCCCCGCCACGGTCAACCCGGCGGCGGCACGGATCAGTGATGGGGCGTCGCTCATCCGCTGCTCCCGGTTCCGAGATAGGTGGCGATCACCCGTGGATCGCCGGCCAGCGCGGCACTCGGCCCGCGCAGCACCACTTCGCCCATTTCCAGCACGCAGCCGTCATCGGCGATGTCGAGGGCGGCGCGGGCGTTCTGCTCGACCAGCAGGATCGCCAGCCCCTGCGCCCGCAGCCCCGCCAGCACGCGGAAGATGTCGCGCACGATGCGCGGGGCAAGGCCGAGGCTCGGCTCATCCAGCAGCAGCAGGCGCGGGCGGCTCATCAGCGCGCGGCCGAGTGCCAGCATCTGCCGCTCGCCGCCCGACAGCGTCGCGGCGCGCTGGCCGCGCCGCTCCTCAAGCCGGGGGAACAGCGCATAGACATCGCGGAACGCCGAAGCGGTCGCGCGCGCATCGCCCCGCCGCGGCCAGGTGCCGAGCAGCAGGTTGTCGGCCACCGACATGTCCGCGAACAGGGCGCGGGTTTCCGGCACCAGCACGGCGCCGGCGGTCGCCAGCGCCTCCGTGCTGCCGGCCGCGGCGCCGGCGAAGCGGACTCGGCCCTGCCGCGGCAGCAGGCCGACGACGGCGGACATCAGCGTGGTCTTGCCGGCCCCGTTCGGCCCCACGATGGCCAGGATGCGGCCGGGAGCCACCGACAGGCTGACGCCGTGCAGCACGGCGACCCGGCCATAGCCGGCGGTCAGCCCCTCCACCTCCAGCAGCGGCGCCGGCGCGGGCGTCATGCGACGCCGCCCAGATAGGCTTCCTGCACCGCCCGGTCACGCTGCACGGCGGCGGGCGGCCCTGCCGCGATCTTCTGGCCGAAATCCATCACCACGACGCGGTCGGCGAGGTCCATGACAAAGCCCATGTCGTGCTCGACCAGCAGGACCGCCATCCCCTCCGCCCGCAACTGGCGCAGCAGGGCGGCGAGTGCCTGCTTCTCCTGGTGGCGCAGGCCGGCCGCCGGCTCGTCGAGCAGCAGCAGGCGCGGGCCGAGGCAGAGCGCGCGGGCGATCTCCACCACCCGCTGCTGGCCGAGCGGCAGCGAATCCGCCGGCAGGTCGAGCATTTCGGCAAGGCCCACGCGCGCCGCCGCCGCCTCGGCGATGGCCAGCAGCCGCGCTTCCTCCGCCCGGTCGAGGCGCAGGATAGCCCGCAGCATGCCCGCCCGCCCGGCGAGATGAGCGCCGAGGGCGATGTTGTCGCGCACGCTCATACCGCCCAGCAGCCGGACGTGCTGGAAGGTGCGGGCAAGGCCCAGGGCGGCGATGCGCCGCGCCGGCAGGTGGCCGAGCACGCGGCCGAACAGGCGCACCGTGCCGGCGGTGGGACGCTGCTGGCCGCTGACGATGTCGAACAGCGTCGATTTGCCGGCGCCGTTCGGCCCGATCAGGGCGACGATCTCGGCCGCGCCGACGGCGAAGCTGACCGCGTTGTTCGCCATCAGCCCGCCGAACCGCTTGCTGATCCCCGCTACCTCCAGCACCACGCCGGTGTGCGGCGTGGTGGCGGGCGGGGGCATCGCCTGCTGCTTCGGCGCGGGCGCGCGGCGCACCGCCGGGGACCGGCGCACCAGCCACGGCCACAGGCCGGCCGGCGCGCGCTGCAGGAACAGGATGACGACGAGGCTGAACGCCATCGCCTCGTAGCTGCCGGTGGCACCGGTCAGGCGCGGCACCCAGTCGGTCAGTTCCTCCCGCAGCACCACCACCAGCACGGCGCCGAGGATGGCGCCGGGCAGGTGCGCCGCGCCGCCCAGGATCACCATGAACAGGTATTCCATGCTGGCGGTCAGGCCGAACGGGGTGGGGCTGATGAAGCGCTGGAAATGCGCGAACAGGAAGCCGGACAGTGCCGCCAGCAGGGCGGCGAGCACGAACACCGCGCGCGCCAGGCGCACCGTCGCGATGCCCATGCTCTCGGCCATGTCGCGCTCCGCCGCCAGCGTGCGCAGCGCCCGGCCGGTGCGGCTGCCGAGCAGGTTGCGCGCGCCCAGCAGCGCCAGCAACACCGCCGCCCAGATCACCGCGACATTCACCGCCGGGTCGGCCGCCGAGAACGGGCCGAGGCCGAGCGGCGGGATGCCGCCGATGCCGTTGAACCCGTGCAGCCCGGGCAGCGTGCCGAACAGGGAATAGAAGCTGATCCCCCAGGCAACCGAACAGAGCGCCAGGAAATGCCCCGACAGCCGCGCCGTGATCAGGCCGAGCGCCCAGGCCACCGCACCCGTCAGCACCAGCCCGGCCAGCAGCCCGAGCAGCGGCGGCGCGCCCGGCATCACATCCGGCAGCAGCGCCGTCGCATAGGCGGCGAGGCCGACGAAGCTCGCCTGCCCGAACGAGGTCTGCCCGGCGACGCCGGTGAGCAGCACGAGGCCGATCGCGACGATCGCGGCCAGCCCGACATAGCCCGCAAGCGTCACCGCATAGGCCGGCAGGATCATTTCCGCCCCGCGGCGCGCAGCGACAGCAGGGCGAGTGCCGGGATCAGCAGCGCGAACACGATCACATCGCGCCAAGCGCTGGCCCAGAAACTGCCGAGCGATTCCAGCACGCCCACCAGGATCGCCCCCGCCGCCGCAGCGGGATAGGAGGCGAGGCCGCCGATGATCGCCGCGACGAAGCCCTTCAGGCTGATCTCGAACCCGGTGTCGTAGGCGATCGGGGTCGCCGCCCCGATCAGCACGCCCGACAGGGCGGCGACGAAGGCGGCGAGCGCGAAGGCGCGGGCGCCGCTGTCTGCCGCATCGATGCCGACCAGCCTGGCCCCCAGCCGGTCGGACGCGGCGGCGCGCAGGGCCTTGCCTGCAAGGGTCGCGCCGAAGAACCAGCGCAGCGCGCCGACCAGGATGGCGGCGACCACGAGGATGGCGAGCGACTGGCCGGACACTGCCAGCGGGCCGAGCATCAGCGTCGCCCCGCTGAGCGGCGCGACGGTGGCGCCGTCGGCGCCGAACAGCACCATGCCGATGCCGGCCAGCACGAAATGCAGCGCCATCGCCAGGATCAGCAGCGTGAGGACCGGCGCATCGGAAACCGGCCGGAACGCGAAGCGCCAAAGCAGCGGGCCGAGCGGCGTCACCACGGCAAGCCCGAGCGGGACGGCGAGCAACGGCGCCGCACGCGGCCCCCACAGGGTTGCCGCCGTGACCGCGGCGGGGAACAGCAGCCAGAACGCCAGCACCCGCGGGCGTCGCCCCCGATACGCTTCGGCCAGCACGGCGGCGAGCGCGAGCCCGTCCAGCAGCCACAGCGTGCCCGGCACCTGCCCCGCCTCAAGCTGCGCGACCGTCAGCGTCGCGAAGGCCAGCAGATCGCCCTGCGGGACGAAGATGACGCGGGTGACGGAAAAGACGATCAGCAGCCCGACCGCCAGCAGCAGATAGATCGCGCCGGTCGCCAGCCCGTCCTGCAACAGCGCAAGGAAGACGAAAAGGGTCATGCCGGCGCCGCGTGTTCCGGCGACCTGCGCCCCCGCTTGCCCGCGGGTCTCACGGATGGCACGGCAGGATCGCGTATGCCGATGGCAACCCGGCGACCGGGACGCGGGTGACGATGACGTTCACATCCAACACTGACACGCCTTCCGCGATTCACGTCAACGCAGCAAGCCCCTTGCGCTCGACGAGATCAAGCAGCTTGAGGGCCGGGCCGGACGGCACCTTGCCGCCCTGCTCCCACGCCGCCACGGTCGCCTTGCCGACATTCAGGACCGCGGCAAACACCGCCTGACTGACATGCGCATCCCTGCGGATGCGCCGGATGTCGGCGGCGGTATAGCGGCGCACCGGCGGCAGGCAGAGGACATCGAAGCGCCGCATGGTCAGGGCGTCGATGGCACCCGCCATATGAAGATCGCGCGCGGCATCGTGCACCTCAGCGAGAATGCGACTCGTCCGCTTCTTCATCGTCAGCATTCGCCACCTCGATCAATGTGCCCGCCCCGACCAGACGATCCAGACTGTCTCGCGACAGCCGCATGTACTCCTCGCCGATCGCCAGAAGCGCCAAGCGCTCCCGCTCGGTGATGTTGCCCCGCTCGTTCT
The DNA here is from genome assembly GCA_021826485.1 of Pseudomonadota bacterium. Lineage (GTDB taxonomy): Bacteria > Pseudomonadota > Alphaproteobacteria > Acetobacterales > Acetobacteraceae > JAFKFJ01. The sequence goes on from JAKAZX010000242.1 coordinate 5,644, forward strand.
TCGCGAACACATGGACGAACACCAGCCGATCATCCTCCCGGTAGGCGGCTATCGTACGGAAACCGCCACTTTTCCCCCGGCCACCCCTGGCGATGCGCTTCTTCAGGAGGACGCCGCCCAGCTTTGCGTCGCTCAGCCCAGCGGCGATCTCGGCTGCCGCGATGCGAAGCGCCGATTCCGACAGTCCCAGCTTGCGGGCAGCGCGCGAAAATCCGCGGCTCTGCAGCACCCGCAGGGGCATCTATATAACCGGGTTATGTAGTTTTCAAGTGCTCGATGCCGCGATGGCGCGGCATCGGGTCAGCGGATCGCCGTCCACTCGCCATGCGCCACCTCGACCAGCACGGCGGCGCGCGCATCCTGGCCGTTGTGGTTGGTCGCGCTCATGTCATAGACGGCGGAGACGCCGACCAGATCGTGCGTAGCTTCCAGCGCGTCGCGCAGCGCGGCGCGGAAGGCGTCGGTGCCGGGCTGCGCCTTCTGCAACGCCGCCGGGATCGCGTGCGACAGCAGCAGCATCGCGTCGTAGCTGTAGCCGGCGAACGGGTTGACGCTGGCCGGTCCGAACTTCTTGGTGTACGCGTCCATGAAGCTGGTGGCCACCGCCTTGATCGGGTTGTCGGCCGGCAACTGGTCGAACACCGCGACCGGGCTGGTATCGGCGATCACGCCATCGACCGGCGCGCCGCCGACGCGGATGAACGCCGGCGAGACGATGCCG
>JAKAZX010000243.1 GCA_021826485.1 Pseudomonadota bacterium
CCGGCGCCGTCAGCGGCGCCGCGGGGCTCGCCGGCGCGGTGCCGGACGCGGCGCTGACCACGCTGCTGATCATGCGCCAGATCGCCGCCGCGGCGGTGGTGGAGGGCGAGGACGTGCGGTCCGAGGCGACGCGGCGCGCCTGCCTGGAAGTGTTCGCCCTGGACGCCTCCGGGGAGGAGGGCGGCTACTGGGCCGCCCGCCTGCTGCTGCGCGGCGCCCCGGTGGCTGCCATGCTGGCGCAGGCCGCTCGCACCTGGAGCGTCGCGCTGGCCGACAAGCTGGCCGCCCAGGCCGCCCCGCTGGCCGGCGCCGCCGGCGGGGCGCTGGTCAACACCGCCTTCCTGCGCCACTACCGCCGCATGGCCCGCGCCCATTTCACCGTGCGCCGGCTGGAACGCACCTACGGCGCCGCGGCGGTGCGGGGATACTGAGGCGGCGGCGCGACGATCGGCTTGCTCCCGGCTGCGATCCGCGCGACGCTGGGGCGTGCGGTTCCTTTCGGCAAGCGCGGCGTGGCCGCGATGTTTCACCCTCGCCGCGGCGCTGCTGCTGGCCGGTCCGGCCGGCGCGCAGACCGCTGCCGCTCCGCCATCCCCCGGGATCGACGAGGTGGCCGAGAGCAAGGTGGTCGCCGTGCTCGGCCTCGCCGCCCGCGGTGCCGACGGCAAGGAGGTCGGGCGGATCGTCGATGTGCTGGTCGATCAGGCCGGCACGCCGCGCGCCGCGGTGATCGACGTGGGCGGCTTCCTCGGCATGGGCAACCGCAAGGTGGCGGTGGAATGGGGCGCGGTGCGCTTCGGCATGGGCAAGGCGGCGGCGGCGCTGCTCGCGCTGCCGTCCGACATGATCAAGTCGGCCCCCGTCTACGATCCGGGCAAGCCGGTGGAGGCGCTCGGCGTGCCGCCGGCCCCCGCCGCAGCCGCCGCGCCGGCCGCCGCCCCACCCGCAGCCGCGCAGTGAGCGGCCGGTGCCGTTGCCGCGAACGCCGGACATGCCGCCGGACGGGACCGGGCTGCGGGCGCTCGACTGGCTGAATTTCTTCGTCGCCAATCTGCAGACCGGCTTCGGCCCGTTCATCGCCGTCTATCTGACCACGCATAAATGGACCCAGGGACAGATCGGCGTCGCGCTGTCGGTCGGCACCGCGGTGACCATGCTGGCGCAGGTGCCCGGCGGCGCGCTGGTCGATGCGCTGCCGCGCAAGCGGCTGGCGGCCACCATCGGCCTGGTCGCGATCGCCGCCAGCGCCCTGCTGCTGGGCCTGTGGCCGGCGCGCGGGCCGGTGATGCTGGCGCAGGCCCTGCACGGCTTCGCCGGCTGCGTGCTGGTGCCGGCGATCGCGGCGATCACGCTGAACCGGGTGGGCCGCCAGGCCTTCGCCGAGCGGCTGGGGCGCAACGCCCGCTTCGCCGCCTTGGGCAATGCCGCGGGGGCGGCGCTGATGGGGGCGATCGGCAGCTTCGTCGCCAGCCGCGCGGTGTTCTGGCTCGCCGCCCTGCTGGTGCTGCCGGCGCTGGCCGCGGTGCGCGCCATGCCGGGCCGCGACCCGCCGGCCGACCCCGACCTCGCCGCCGCGACCGAGCCGGCGGACCGGCCGCGCGAAGCCGGCTGGCGGGTGATGCTGGACCGCCGGCTGCTCGCCTTCGCCCTCTGCATCGTCTGCTTCCAGTTCGCCAACGCGGCGATGCTGCCGATCGCGGCGGCGGAGGTGACGCGCCAGGCGGGGGAGCGGGCCAACCTGATCATCGCCGCCTGCCTGATCGTGCCGCAGGGGGTGGTGGCGCTGCTGTCGCCCCTGGTCGGGCGGCTGGCGGAGCGGCAGGGGCGGCGGCGCGTGCTGCTGCTGGGCTTCCTGATGCTGCCGGTGCACGGGCTGCTGCTGGCCACCCTCGCCAGCCCGGCGCTGATCGTGGCGAGCCAGGTGCTGGACGGGGTCGCCGGCGCGGTGATCGGCGTGCTGCTGCCGCTGATCGCGGCCGACCTGACGCGCGGCACCGGCCGGTTCAACCTGTGCATGGGCGCGATCGGGCTGGGGGTGGGGGTGGGTGCCACGCTCAGCACCGCCATGGCCGGCGGCATCGCCGGCCGCTACGGCAACAGCCTCGCCTTCCTGTCCTTGACGCTGGCGGGCACGATCGCGGTGCTGATGGTCGTCCTCACGATGCCGGAGACGCGGCCGACGCCCCCATCGCCTGGCGGATGAACCGCCGCTTCAGCGGCGGCAGCCGGTGCACCGCGGCGATGCCCAGGTCGCGGGCCGCGCGCAGCAGCGGGTGGTCGGTGCTGAACAGCCGGTCCAGCCCGTCAGTCGCCGCCAGCATCATCAGATTGTCCGGCCGCCGGCGGGCCTGATAGCGCGCCAGCAGCGCGGGGGCACCGGGGTCCGCCCCGGCGGCCGCGGCGGCGATCAGCAGCTCGGCCAGCGCCGCGGCGTCACGGAAGCCGAGATTGAGGCCCTGGCCCGCGATCGGATGCACGCCATGCGCGGCATCGCCCACCAGGGCCAGCCGCGTGGCGGTGTAGCGGTGGGCGTGCATCGCGGTCAGCGGATAGCTCCAGCGCCGCCCGAGCGGCCGGACCGCGCCGAGATGCCCGCCCAGCCGGCGGGCCAGTTCGCGGGCGAAGGCGGCATCCGGCAGCGCCAGCAGGCGGCGGGCGAGCGCGTCGCGCTCGGTCCAGACGATCGCCGACAGGTTGGGCGCCCCCTCGGTCGGTGCCATCGGCAGTTGCGCGAACGGGCCGGCGGGCAGGAAATGCTCCAGCGCCACCGCGTTGTGCGGCCGTTCGTGGGCGACCGCGCAGACGATGCCGGTCTGGCGATAGGGGATGCGCGTCACCGGAATGCCGGCCTCCGCCCGCAGCCGGCTGTCCCGCCCTTCCGCCGCCACCACCAGCCGCGCCGCGATCTCCGTCCCGTCCCCGAGGCGCAGCGTCGCGCCATCGGCGCTGCGGGTGACGACGGCGGCGGCCGGGGCGAACAGGCGCAGACCGGGCAGCTCATGCAGCCGGGCATTCAGCGCCATGCGCAGGCTGCGCGCCTCCACCATCCAGCCGAACGCCTCCGCCCCCGCCTCGCGGGCGCCGAAATGCAGGAACAGCGGCGCCGCCGGCCGGCCGACCCGGCCGTCGGAGACGCGGATGTCGCGGATCGGCCCGGCGGGGAACGGCAGGCGCTGCCACAGCCCCGCCGCTTCCAGCAGGCGGCGGGAATCGGCGGCGATGGCATAGGCGCGGCCGTCGAAATCCGGATGCTCCATCGGCGGCAGCGCCGCGCGGTCGATGATCGCGACCGCCAGCCCCGCCTCCGCCAGCCGGCAGGCGAGCGCGCCGCCGACCGGCCCGGCCCCCACCACGCAGACATCCGCCGCGATCCGCTCGCTCATGCCACTGCCTCGGTTGCGTGCAGTGGCAGAGGAGGCGCCGCTGGGCGGAATTGCAACCCGCTGCCTGCGCTTTGGGCAACCCCGGCCGCGTGGGGCGCCGGCAGCGCCGCGCCGGGGTGGCACGGTTCTTGAACTGCCTGTTGCGATGCAGCGCGTCCGACCGCCCGGCAGGCGCGGCGGGCGGCGGCGGCGAGACAGGATCGGAGCAGGGCAGCGACATGAAACTGATCATGGCCATCATCAAGCCCTTCAAGCTCGACGACGTGCGCGAGGCGCTGACGCCGCTCGGCGTGCAGGGCCTGACCGTCAGCGAGGTGAAGGGGTTCGGCCGCCAGAAGGGGCAGACCGAGATCTACCGGGGCGCGGAATACCACGTGAATTTCCTGCCCAAGGTGAAGATCGAGGTGGCGGTGCCCTCCGACCTCGCCGAGCAGGTGGTGGAGGCGATCATGAAGTCCGCCCACACCGGCAAGATCGGCGACGGCAAGATCTTCGTGCTCGACATCGACCGGGCCGTGCGCATCCGCACCGGCGAGACCGACGCGCAGGCACTGTGAACTGAAACCGCGACGAGAAGAACCCGAGGGACAATCGAGAATGCTCAGGCTGACACATCGACTCGCGGCGCGCGCCTCGCTGGCGCTGCTGCCGCTGCTGCTGGCCGCGCCGGCCTTCGCCGACGACCAGCCGGCGGCGGCAGCGGCCGCACCGGCGGCTGCGGCGGCGGCCGTTGCCGCCAACAAGATCGACAGCGGCGACACCGCATGGATGCTCACCAGCACGGCACTCGTGCTGATGATGACGATCCCCGGCCTGGCGCTGTTCTATGCCGGCATGGTGCGCAAGAAGAACATCCTGGCGACCATCATGCAGTCCTTCGCGATCTGCTGCCTGGTCACCGTTACCTGGATGGTGGCGGGCTACAGCCTCGCCTTCACCAACGGCAACGCCTATATCGGCGACCTGTCGCGGTTCTTCCTGATGGGGTTCGGCGAGAACTGGGACAAGGCGTTCGTCCTCGGGGCCGGCGTGGACGGCGCGACGCCGCTGACCATCCCCGAAAGCGTCTACATGATGTTCCAGATGACGTTCGCGATCATCACGCCGGCGCTGATCGCCGGCGCGTTCGCCGACCGCATGAAGTTCTCGGCGATGTGCCTGTTCATGGTGCTGTGGTCGCTGTTCGTCTATTCGCCGATCGCGCACTGGGTCTGGAGCGCGACCGGCTGGCTCGGCGCCGGTGTGTTCGGCCTGCCGGGGGCGGCGGACTTCGCCGGCGGCACGGTCGTGCACATCAATGCCGGCATCGCCGGGCTGGTCGCCTGCCTCGTGCTCGGCAAGCGCGTCGGCTACGGCCATGAGAACATGGCACCGTACAACGTCGCCTATGCGGTGATCGGCGCGTCGCTGCTGTGGGTCGGCTGGTTCGGCTTCAATGCCGGCTCCGCCGTCAGCTCCGGCGGGCGCGCGGGGATGGCGATGACGGTGACGCAGATTGCCACCGCCGCCGCGGCGCTCGCCTGGATGTTCGCCGAGTGGGGCACCAAGGGCAAGCCGAGCGTGCTCGGCGCGGCGTCCGGGGCGGTCGCCGGGCTGGTCGCGATCACGCCGGCCTCGGGCTTCGTGCTGCCCGGCCCGGCGCTGATCATCGGCATCGCCGCCGGCGTGATCTGCTTCTGGGCGTCCACCAGCCTCAAGCACGTGCTCGGCTACGACGACAGCCTGGACACGTTCGGCGTGCATGGCGTCGGCGGCATCATCGGCGCGCTGCTGACCGGCGTGTTCGCCTTCGGCCCGTTCACCGCGACCAAGGACGCACCGCAGGGCGTGAACATCGGCGGCATCGCGCAGTTCGAGGCGCAGGTGATCGCCGTGCTCGCCACCCTGATCTGGAGCGGCGTGATCAGCTTCGTGCTGTTCAAGGTGGTGGACGTGATCGTCGGCCTGCGCGTGAGCGAGGAGGAGGAGATGGAGGGGCTGGACGTGGTGCTGCACGGCGAGCGCCTCGGCTGACGCAACCGCATTCCGCGACAATGTCGCATGGCCGGGCCGCTGCCCGGCCATGCGCGTTTCGGCCGGTCAGATCTCCCGCTTCCGCGCCGCCGTCGCCGGATCGCCGGTGTTCGGCGTGCCGCCCGGCTCCAGCAGCAGCAGCTCCACCTCCTCCGACGCCACCGGCCGGTGCTCCACGCCTTTCGGCACGACATGGAGATCGCCGGGACCGAGCCGCACGTCCCCGTCGCGGAGCTGGATGGTCAGGTGCCCCTTCAGCACCAGGAAGAAGTCGTCGGTGTCGGCATGCGCATGCCAGACGAACTCCCCCTTGGCCTTCACCACCATGATGTCGTTGTCGTTGAACCGGCCGACGATCCGGGGCGACCAGTGGTCGGAGAAGGTGGCGAGCTTTGCTGCGAGATTGACGACCGGCATGCAATCCTCCCTCATTCGCCCACCGCCGCGCCGGCGGGGCGGCGCGGATCGCTGGCACCGTACAGCCGGCCGGGCCGCAGCGGTGCGACCGCCGCGGCATCGTTGCCGGACGACGGCAGCGCCGCCGCCTCGGACAGGGTGCTGCCGACGGCGATCAGCTCCGCCGCCCCCCAGGGCTGCTGCGGCGTGATCACGTAGCCCATGCCGCGCAGCGCCGCTTCGGTATCCGCCGACAGGGCGCGCGGCTCGACGAAGATTTCGTCCGGCAGCCATTGTTCGTGAAAGCGCGGAACGTCCACCGCCTCCTGCGGCGTCAGGCCGAACACCAGCACGTTCAGCGCCGTCTCCAGCACCGTCGTGATGATGCGCGCCCCGCCCGGGGAGCCGAGCACCAGCGCCACCTGCCCGTCCCGCAGCACGATGGTCGGCGCCATCGACGACAGCGGGCGCTTGCCCGGCGCGATCGCGTTGGCTTCTCCCTGCACCAGCCCGAACAGGTTGGGGCGGCCCGGCTTGACGGTGAAATCGTCCATC
>JAKAZX010000244.1 GCA_021826485.1 Pseudomonadota bacterium
CCATGTCGGCGACCAGATCGACCGTCACGTCGAACTGCGTGACCTTCTCGGGGAACACCACGCGGGCCAGGAAATTGCCCTGCGGGTCCTGCTGCCAGTTCAGGAAATGCGGCTTCGGCGCAATCGCCAGCGTGTAGGCCAGGATCGGCGTGCGGGCATGCGGCGCCGGGCGCAGCCGGATGGTCTGCGGACCCAACGACACCGGCCGATCGTACCGGTAGCTGGTGCGGTGCGTCAGCGCGGCATGGATCGACATGGTTGGGTCCGGTCGGTTCGGGTCAGCGCGCGCCGCGGAACCGGCGCGGATCGAGGGTCGCAAGAACCGGGCCAAGCGCGCCGGGAACGCGCCCGGCGATCAGGTCGGCCACCAACTGCCCGGCGGCCGGGGAGGTCTGGATGCCGTAGCCGCCCTGCCCGACGCTCCAGAAGAACCCTTCGGCCGTGTCATCCCAGCCGATCGCCAGTTCGCGGTCGGGCGTGAAGGTCCGCAGCCCCGCCCAGGAATGTTCCACCCGCTTCACCTCGATCGCCAGGGCCTGCTGCATGCGGTCGATGGCAATGGCGATGTCCAGCTCGTCGGGCTGCACGTCCTGCGGGTCGAGGTCGGTCTCGTCGGCCGGCGAGACCATCATCTTGGTCCGCGCCTCCGGCCTTGCGTACCAAGTGTGCGCCACGTCGTTGATCATCGGCCAGTTGGCCACGTCCAGCGGCGCCGGGTCGATGATGACGCCGGTGCGGCGCTTGGGCTGCAGGCCGAGCGGCGCGACGCCGGCCAGCCGCGCCACCACGTCGCCCCAGGCGCCGGCCGCGTTCACCAGCACCTTCGCGCGGAACACGGCGCCACCGGTGACTTCGACGTGCCAGACCCCGCCCCGCCGCTCGATCCGCCCGGCACGGCTGCGCAGCGCCAGCACCCCGTCACGCGCGCGGAGCTGCCGCAGGAAGCCCTGATGCAGCCGCGCCACGTCCATGTCGAAGGCGTCATTTTCCACCGCGGCGCCACGCACCCAGCCGGGGCGCAGCGCCGGCACCATCGCCTCCGCCTCGGCCGGCGCGATCTGCCGCAGGCCGATGCCGGCGCCGAGCACTCCGCGGAACGCCGCCATCTGCTCCTCCGGCGCGATGAACAGCACCGGCCGGTGCAGCATGATCGGCGCGTCGGCGAAGCCCGGCGGCGGCGCGTCGAAGAAGCCGCGCGACAGGCCGGTCATCACGCGCACGGTGGCGGGGCCGTAGTTCTGAATCCACATCGCCGCGGACCGGCCGGTGCTGTGATAGCCGGCGGCCTCCTCGGCCTCGATCAGCGCGACGCGGCGGTCGGCGGCAAGATGGGCGGCGGCGGTGGCGCCGGCGATCCCCGCGCCGATCACCACCGTATCGAAAGAATGCGTGTCCATGCGGGCCAGCATCGAACGCCCCCGGCCCGCACGCAAGGCGCCCGGCCCCTGTTATCCCGGCGCATTGACCCGGCGCCGCAACGCCGCAGAATGATTGCAGGAGCATCACGGGCAGCGGCGGATGTCGGCAGGCAGCACCAGCGTCAGCGGCATCGTCGGCGCCGGCCAGCCGGAGGACTATTACGCCTTCGCCCTCGCCCGCGGCGAGACGGTGTCGCTGACGCTGGCACTCGCCGCGATCTACAGCGCCGACACGCTGACCCTGTCGCTGTTCGACGGCGCCGGCCGGCCGATCGCGACCGCGCCGGCGACCACCGCCGGGGACGGTTCGATCGTGCAGGCGCTGCCCGCCGGCCAGTATTACGTGGGTGTCGCGGGGACCGGGGCGGATGCCTACGGCCTCATGCTGACGGACAGCGTGCCCACGGTCGGCAGCGGTCCGCTCGACAACACCGCGGGTTCGACACCGGCGACGGCGCTGCCGCTCGGCACGCTCGGCAGCGCTGCGCAGGACCTGACCGGCTGGGTCGGCAGCGGCGCGGCGCAGGCCATCTACACCTTCCAGATCGCCGGGGACGCGGCGTTCGCGGCGACCCTGTCGGGGCTCGCCGGCATTGCGACGCTGACGCTGGAGGATGCCGGCGGAACCGTGATCGCGACCACCACCGGCTCGCCCGGGGCCGACGCCTCGCTGAAGCGCCTGCTGGCCCCGCTGCCGTCCGGCAGCTACCGCCTCGTCATCGGCGATGACGGCGGGCTGACCGCGGCGAGCGGATATCATCTTGCCGTCGCCGCCGCGCCGGTCACCACCGATGCCGGCACCGCGGCGGCGGATGCGCTGCCGCTCGGCGTGCTCGGCGGCACGCCCACCGACATCGCGGACATGGTGGGCGTGGGCGGCGCCACCGGCTGGTACGGCTTCTCGCTCGAAGCGGCATCCCAGGTGGCGATCACTTTGGGCGGCCTGAGTGCTGCGGCGACGCTGACGCTGTGGAACGCCGACGGCACGACGGAAATCGCCGCCGTCAGCGCCGGCAGCCTCGCCGATGCGACCGCGGTGCAGGACCTCGCCGCCGGCAGCTACTTCGCCACCGTTTCGATGCCCGGCAGCGGCGAGGCGACTGCCCTAACCCTGGCCGCGCAGGCGGTCCCGCTGCCCGCCGCCGGCGGGGCCGGCACCGCCGCGCCCGACGCGCTCGGCACGCTGGCCGCGCCGGTCACGCTGACCGGCCAGGTCGGGCCGCAGCACACCGCCGATGTATTCGGCTTCACGCTCGCCGCCGCGGCGACGCTCGATCTGTCGCTGTCGGCCTACGGGTCCGGGCTGGTGCCGGGCGCGGTTGCGGTGGCGCTGCTGGCGGCGGGCGCCGCGCCGTCCGCCGCTTTGCTGGCCAGCACTGCCGCATCGGGGGCGCAGGACGGGCTGCTGGCGGTGACGCTCGGCCCCGGCAGCTACTTCGCCGCGGTCACGCCCGACGGCGCCGGCATTGCGGACTATGCGCTGACGCTGGCGACCGGGGTGGCGGCGCTGACCACCACGCCGGGCACGTCGCCGCAGACCGCGCCCGATCTGGGCGTGCCCCCGGCGGCGGGCGTGACGTACGTGGGAACGGTGGACAGCACCCTTCCCGACGCCGAATACGGCTTCACGCTGGATCAGACGAGCCTCGTGCATCTCGACCTGACCGGCATCGCGCCGACCGGGGCGGCCGGCGTGTTCCTGCGCGGCGGCCCGTCGCCCCCGCCGTACGGGGCGGCGATGCCGGGCCAGGGCGGCTCGGTCGTGCAAGTGCTGGCGCCCGGCAGCTACGCCGCCGACGTGCAGGCGAGCTACGGCAGCACCGGCTTCGACCTCACGCTCGCCGCGGTCGCGCTGCCGGCGGCGGCGGGGACGACGGCGGCGAGCGCGCGCCTGCTTCCCGCCCCATCCGCCACGCCGGAAAGCGTCGCGGGCTATGTCGGGCCGGGCATGACCGACGCCGTCTATGCCTTCACGCTGGACGGCCGGGCCAGCGTCGAACTGCATCTGTCGGGCCTGTCCGGCATCGTGGGGGCGACGCTCGATCTGCTGGCGGCCGACGGCAACGCGCTCGGCACGGCGACCGGCGGGGCCGCCAGCGACGCCTGGGTGGGCGCGGACTTGGCGGCCGGCACGTATGACGTGACGGTCCAGGCGGCGCCGGACCCGGCCAGCACGCAGGCGGCGGCGATTGCCAGCCAATACACGCTGGCGATCGGCGCCGTCCCGATCAGCGATGCGGCGGGCGGCACGCCGGCCGGCGCGGCGTGGCTCGGCACGCTGGACGCGGCCTGCTTCGCCGCCGGCACCCGCATCGCGACCGCCGACGGGGAGACAGCGGTGGAGCGCCTGTGCCCGGGCGACCGCATCCGGCTGTTGCACGGGGGCAGCGCGCCGGTGATCTGGGTCGGGCACCGCACGGTGGATTGCCGCCGGCATCCGCGCCCGCAGGATGTCTGGCCGGTGCGCGTCGCGGCCGGGGCAGTCGCGCCGGGCGTCCCGAGCCGCGACCTGTGGCTGTCGCCCGACCATGCCGTGCTGCTGGACGGCGTGCTGGTCCCGGTCCGCTACCTGCTCAACGGCCGCAGCATCGCGCAGATGCGGCGCGCGCAGGTCCGCTACCTGCATGTCGAGCTGCCGCGCCATGCCGTGCTGCTCGCGGAGGGGATGCCGGCCGAAAGCTATCTGGACACCGGCAACCGCGGCGCCTTCGCCAATGGCGGGCGGGCGGGGCGGACAACGGCGGAGGCGGCACTGCGCATCTGGCACTCCGCCGCCTGCGCCCCGCTGCTGCGCGCGGGCGGGCCGCTTGCGGCGATCCGCGCGCGGCTGCTGGAACGCGCCGCTGCCCTCGGCCATGCGCGGACGCCGGATCCCGCGCTTGCCATCCTGGCGAATAGCCGCCCGCTTGCCATCGAGGGGTGGGGCAGCCGGTGCAGCGTGCGGCTGCCGCCCGCCACGCGGGCCGTTCGCATCCTCTCGCGCAGCGCCGTGCCGGCCGAGACGCGGCCTGAGTCCCCCGACCGCCGGCGGCTGGGCGTGGCGCTGCGCCATCTGGTGCATGCCGGGCGGATGATCCCGCTGGACGACGCGCGGCTCGGCCGCGGCTGGCATGCGGCGGAAGGCGCGGGCGGGGTGCCGGATTTCCGCTGGACCGACGGCGATGCCCGCCTCGCCCTGCACGGCGGCGGCTGGCTGGAGATCGTGCTGGCGGCGACGGAGACCTACTGGGCCGATGCGCCACCCCGTCAGCGCGTCATGCGCCCCACCGTCTCGACCAGTTCCGCCATCTTGCGCTGCTGATCGGCGGCATCGCCGCTGGCGAAGGCGCCGGCGACGCAGTGGGCGACGTGATCGCGCAGGATTTCCGCCTCCACCTTGTGCAGGGCGGCGCGCACGGCGCTGATCTGGGTCAGCACGTCCACGCAGTAGCGATCCTCCTGCACCATGCGGGACAGGCCGCCCACCTGCCCCTCGATCCGCCGCAGCCGCGCGGCCACCGCCGATTTCGTTGCTTCCTGCATGCTTGATTTGATACCCCATGGGGGTATATCGGTCAAGCGCCCGCAAAGACGGAGGCTGGCCTTGACCGCTCACGACACCGCCCTCGCTCACGGCCACGGCCATGCCCACGATGCCGGCGGGGGGGATGCCGCGCTCGCCACCGATCCGGTCTGCGGCATGAAGGTCAACCCGGCCACCTCGAAGCACTCATTCGAGCATGGCGGCACGACGTACCATTTCTGCTGCGCCGGCTGCCGCGGCAAGTTCGCCGCCGACCCGGCGAAATACCTGGCGCCGAAGCCCGCCGTGCCGGCACCGCAGGCGGAGGCGGCGGCGGGCGCCATCTACACCTGCCCGATGCACCCGGAGGTCCGCCGGCACGGCCCCGGCGCCTGCCCGATCTGCGGCATGGCGCTGGAGCCGCTGGCGGTGACGGCGGAGGCCGGGCCGAACCCCGAACTGCGCGACATGGCGCGGCGCTTTTGGGTCGGGCTGGCGCTGGCGGTGCCGGTGGTGGTGCTGGCGATGGCGCCGCACCTGCTCGGCCGGACGCTGCTGCCGGCGCCGTGGTCGGGCTGGCTGCAACTGGCCCTTGCCAGCCCCGTCGTCTGGTGGGCGGGCTGGCCGTTCTTTGTGCGCGCCGGGGCCTCCCTGGTCAGCCGCAACTTCAACATGTTCACCCTGATCGCGCTCGGCACCGGGGTCGCGTGGCTCGACAGCGTGGCGGCGACCGTTGCGCCCGGTCTGTTCCCGGCGGCGATGCGCGCGCCGGACGGGACGGTCGGGGTGTATTTCGAGGCCGCCGCGGTCATCACCGTGCTGGTGCTGCTCGGCCAGGTGCTGGAGCTGCGCGCGCGAGAGCAGACCGGGGGCGCCATCCGCGCCCTGCTCAACCTCGCCCCGAAAACCGCCCGGCGCCTCGACGATGACGGGCAGGACCGGGAAATCCCGCTGGCGGAGGTCGTGGCCGGGAACCGGCTGCGCGTGCGCCCCGGGGACGCGGTGCCGGTGGACGGCACGGTGCTGGACGGGCGCAGCGCGGTGGATGAGTCGATGCTGACCGGCGAATCCCTGCCGGTCGCCAAGCAGCCGGGCGACCGGCTGATCGGCGGCACGGTGAACGGCACCGGCGCGCTGGTGATGCGGGCCGAGCAGGTGGGGGCGGAGACCATGCTCGCCCGCATCGTCGCCATGGTCGCCGAGGCGCAGCGCAGCCGCGCGCCGATCCAGCGCCTGGCCGACCGCGTGTCCGGCTGGTTTGTGCCGGCGGTGCTGGGCATCGCCGCGCTCGCCTTCCTGGGCTGGCTGCTGTGGGGGCCGGGGTTCGGCCATGCGCTGGTGGCCGCGGTGTCGGTGCTGATCATCGCCTGCCCCTGCGCGCTCGGGCTGGCGACGCCGATGAGCATCAT